>NZ_JAYTLQ010000057.1:0-192408 GCF_043729335.1 Crenothrix sp.
AGCCTGTCGAAGGGTGGGCGGTTAAGCCGATCATGGTTCGACAAGCTCACCACGAACGGCTTAACCTGAAACTGTCCCACCTTAAGTGGATAGCCGAAAAACCTTATATACGAAATGGCCTGATGCTTACTGAATTTGGCTAAGTCAGAGAAAAATTTGGCAATATCAGGGATGATGATTTGTAAAGCCACTGAATAAATGCATTTCCATAAAGGAAAGTTTAGTTGAATTTATTTATGTATCGCCTTAAGAAGGAAAGTCGTCATGTTTAAATTAAGTGAGAATTAAATTGCAAACTTCAAGATCAAAAAAGTTGTCATATCGCCCAATAAATGGAGCTCATGCCATTGTTGAAGTGGTTTTTTTTGTACAATTTAGTCCTGAATTCAACCAAGCTACTAGAACAAAGCTTGCATCACTTGAATTTGACTTAAAGAATGATTTACCTAAAGCCGAACAAATTAAAAAGGTAGCTTTTCAATTTGCATCTGGGCACCACCCATCAGTGCAAAGTTCGGATGAAGAGCTGCTTGGTGTCGTGCTACAAGGTCTAAAAGAAGATGGAAGCGTTGAGTGGATGCTGAGGACTACAGAAAATACTATTGCTATACATTGTTTAGATTATACGACTTGGGCTGAGGTGAGCACGAAAGCAGAAGGTTTTCTAAAAAAAGCATTTGCTCATATGGGAGACTCAAATAGCTCTTTAGCTGTTGTAGGACTCAAGTATGTTGATAAGTTTATTTGTCATGACATATCAGATCAGCCAAATTTATCGGAACTGTTTAAAAATGATACGCCACATGTTGTAAAAACAGCATTTTATAACGATGGGTTATGGCATTCAAATTCCGGGTGGTTTGATAAGTTGGATGAATTACAATGCCTTAATCAATTAAATATTGATGCCAGTTTTATGGATGCTAATGAAAATAAACCAATAGAAATTTCAATAGATCATACCGTAATTGCTATTATTGGAAATGGTAATTGTAGCGAACCTATTCTTGAACTAAACTTAGATTTTATGTCCAAATTGCATCTAAAAAATAAAAAAGTTTTAGCTGATCTTCTAACTGAAGATATGCAAAAGCGGATTAACTTAAAGCCATGAGCTGGGGACTTTGAAAAAATGCCTATTATTCAAACGCTTGATATGAGGGCTTATGACTATTCTCTAGTAAACGGCATAACCTCCTGTTTCAAAAGAAACATCGACAATTTCCCGCGCGATTTCGGACATAATATCATTGACCAGTCCTATGATCATCTTATATCCACCAACAGCTTAGTAAAAACTTTTAAGGCTATTGCTATAACAACTACCTTATCCATAATTGTAAATCCATCAATAAGCTCTAAACCAGTTACAGCAAGACCATATGTTCATGCAAAGGCAAAAGATCAACATTTAAACACTGACAGAGTGGATTTAAAAATGATTGCTAGAATAAGGGATATAGGAATGTACTCTAATGGATGGGATGGCTCTAATGGAAAAGCCGCAAGCAATGCAGCAATTAATGAGGCTGAAATGTTTGTCAGACAACTTTCATTAAATACTAAAGAACCAATTATTACGTTAGCTGCTGATGGAGAAATAAACTTTCTTTGGGTTTTTTCTGACTTTAGGTTGGATTTAGGTATCTATGGCGACAATAGCTATTCGTATTATGGAAAAAAATCCGATGGTAAAGAATTTTTAGCAGATGAAAAACTAATAAATGAAAAATTACCAACAGAAATACTAGCACTTATTAACCAAAATAATATTCATTAATCTTTTAATGCCACGATATACTCAAGAAGATGAAAAAATTGCTCACAGCGAATTTGGAGTAGTAAAAGATGAAGAATATTTACTTCGTATTATTTATGCCCCCGAACATATTAGGGATGACTTAGTAATAGAATCGGCTATTGCCTTGGATGACTTAAGCACAAGAGGCTTTAGTCTTGATAGGGACGCATACAAGAATGATTCTGCTATACAGCAACGCATAAGCACTCAAAGTGACAAGCAACCTGATCAGAGACAAACTTATTTCATTGCAAAATTCCAGTGTATAAGCGTAAGAGATATGTTAGATGAGGCTAATAAAAGGGCATTTATTGTGATAGATGATGTCCATGACGATAATAAAGCTCATGCCTCACTCTATAGCGCAAAAGCGAATCTAGGTAAAGGTATTTTAAGAAAACTTAGATCGCAACTTTTACCGCTCCTTCAAAAATAACACGGTAAGGCACAATAACAGGCTAATCGTGTACTACCCCTTATGCACAAAGCAAATCGGGCATGCTTTTTATGCCGGACGTTTACTATGTTTTCATACGGTTACGGCTTTTTGACACTTATTGACTTCTCATCGGACACTGCTGTAGGGCAACCATAAAGCTGTTGTCTGGCCAGCGCATTCCATGCTCAAACTATTTAATACCTCAGTTTTTTATTAAGGTACTTATTAAAAAACGTTGTGCACGTTACAATTGCTAGCAACGCTACCCAACTTGGAGAATTAGCCAATGTCCACCACAACCGAAACCCTTTTACGGCAAGCTATACAGCTTCCTGTTAATGATCGCGCAGCCTTAATTGAGGGACTTATTATTAGCCTAGATAAACCCGACCCCTCACTGGATACCTTATGGCTACAAGAAGCCGAAAGCCGCCTTGCTGCCTACCGATCAGGTGAACTTGATGCCATTGATGCCGATGACGTTTTTGCTACGTTGGGTAAGCGCGTTTGAAAGTCAGGTTTTTACGTCCCGCAATCAGGGAGCTTAATGAAGCAATCCGGTATTACAACGTACAAAAAGTACGGCTGGGTGAAGAGTTTCGTGACGAAGCGTGGGAAACGATAGGCCGTATTAAGGAGTTTCCACTGGCATGGCATCCTTTAAATGAAACCATTAGACGATGCCAAATGCGTCGTTTCCCATATGGGTTAATTTACGAACCTTCCGAGTCCGAAATTGTCATCATTGCCGTTGCACATCTTCATCAAGAACCTGAATATTGGCGAATTCGGACACAATAAGTTTGTACCAATAGCCACACTGTCATTAAGCCAAGTAGATCAGGCGTGCTTTTTATGCCGGACATTTACTGTATTCCCATACGATTATGGATTTTGGGCTATTGATTGCTCATTGGACACTAATGTCGGGTAATTTTAAAGCTGTTGCCCGACCTACACTCCTCCATAATGAGAATTGCTGTGTACAATATCGCCAACTGTTAAACCCAACAAATCCATGTCAACCTTCCACTTCCAGCAGTTTTCAGTGCTGCAACAATACTCAGGCATGAAAGTATGCACAGATGCTGTGCTCTTCGGCGCGATGGCACCAGTCAATCGGGGCGACCGAGTGCTGGACATCGGGACCGGCACCGGACTGCTCTCGCTGATGGCGGCTCAGCTGGGCGCAGCGCAGGTAACCGGTGTAGAGTTAACCGAAGAGGCAGCTAAAGAAGCTGGGTTCAATTTTAAGCACAGCCCGTGGGCGAAGCATCTTGACATTGTGCATCAGGATATTCAAAGCTTTGCCTTAAAAGTAGATAGGTGTTACGACCTTATCATCAGCAACCCGCCGTTTTTTGAACAGCACAGTAGAGCGCTCAATGCGCTTAGAAATACCGCTCGCCACACCGATCAACTGCCTTACGCCGAACTAATCGGTAGCGTCGGCGCATTATTATCCCTTCAAGGCTTGTTTTATCTGTTACTTCCGGTGCATGCCGTCCTCAACTTTGCTGAGCAAGCCTTGGCAGCCAGCTTATATTTAATCCACCAAACCGATATTCAAGGCTACGCGCATAACACCGCCAAAGTTTCAGCACTGACCTTCAGCCGCCAAGCCGCTGAGTCTACGTCAAGCTTATTGACCATCTATGAATCTCGCAATGTTTACAGCCCAGACAGCGCAGCTTTCCTAAAGGATTTTTTGTTGCGCTTTGCTTAAAATAGCCAAGCTTATCTCGCGTCAACTATCTTGTCCGGTTGGAGACAATTACCATGGACGGTTTTAGCCAGGTAGATCAGTCATGCTTTTTATGCCCGACATTTGGCGTTTTTTCATACGGTTACGGCTTTCAGATACTTATTGATTCCTCATCGGACGCTACTGTCGGGCAACGATAAATCTGTTGCCCGACCTACGCATTCTTATCATCATCCCAACCTACGCCAGACAGATTATGATTTGTTTCAGTGGAGAGCCAATATATCTATGCCTCGACAAGCTCAATTCCCACCTTTTACTTTGGCTTTCAAGTGCGCTCCCAGACGTTTCATGGCTGGAGATGCATCCTCCACGGTAAGATGCACATTAATAATGCTAGGCATCGTGCGGTTATTGAGTGATTGTACAAGTGCCTCCTCAAAGTCTTGTTCAGTAGAAGCATCGTAGCCTTTTAGCGGGCCAAATACTTCCCCCAGCCGGTCAAAGCGCCAATCATTTATATCATTAAAGGGCCCTTCAAGAATGTAGCGCTCAGTGCTGTAACCACGATTGTTAAACACCACCACAATGGGATTCAGCCCAAGGCGAGCATGCGTGGAAAGTTCTGTGCCGGTCATTTGAAAAGCACCATCGCCAATTAAAACAAGGCTACGATGATCGGGCCGTGCAACTTGTGCGCCCAGCGCAGCAGGCATTGCAAAACCCATGGAGGTATAAAAACTGGAAGCCAAAAATTCACTTTGTTCATGTACGCGTAAATCGATAGCGGCAAACAGGCAATCACCGACATCACACACCACAATCATGTCCGGAGTAAGCGCCTCATTAAGGCGATCCGCCAAACGAGTAATAGTGATGGGGCGGTTTGGCTCAGGAAAATTATTTGGCTCTCCTGTTACAGGAGACACTAAAAAATCGTCACGATAAGGTTTGACTGCACTTATCAGGTGGGATAAAAAATCGGTTAAGGCGATATTCGGATAACGGTGGGCACTGATTATCACCTCATTCAGGGAGGCACGGATCATTTTATGGGGGTCAAGTTTGGCTGTATAAATGCCAGTGTCGATTTCATTTAAAGTAACGCCCAGCATCAGCAAAGAATCGGATTGCTCGACCATGTAACGGGCATTTTCGGAGCTCATCGCGCCTTCGTAAATACCCAAATAGGCGGGATGGCGTTCGGCAATCACCGACTTACCGGTTAATGTGGCTACCACGGGTATACGTGAGCGTTCCACAAGCTCCACTAAAGCGCCTTGCAGCCCGCGTCGGTGTAACTCAACCCCGGCAATAATAATAGGTGAAACTGACGTCGCCATCAATGCGGTGGTTTCTGCAATGGCTTCTGATAATGCGGTCGGATCGCTAACAAACTGCTCTATGGCCTCAGCGGGCATAGGATAGCCTTCAACATTGACCAAATCCCTGGGGATTTCTATATACACCGGTTTACAAAACCGGCGTGCTGCGGCAATGGCTCGGTCTATCTGGCGAAAAGCGATTACGGGATCATTGAGTACTACGGTGGCACAGGTAATACGTTCAAAAATTTCGCGTTGCAACGTAAAAGGCCCAAAGCGATGATGGATCAAAGGATCATCCCTTTGTTCACGCACCCCAGGCGCACCGCTGATGACGATGACAGGTGAAGATTCTGCATAAGCCCCCGCCACGGCATTAACCGTATTTAAAGCACCTACGCCGTAAGTGACTGCCAACGCTCCCATTCCAAGGCAACGCGCATAACCGTCAGCGGCAAAAGCGGCAGTGTCCTCTCGAGTAGTGCCGATATGCTGGATAGGGCTTTTGACTATGAGGTCATAAAATCCAAGGATGTAATCGCCAGGAACGCCAAAAATATGCTGAACACCTGCTGCATGTAAACTTTTGAGAAGATATTGCCCAATAGTATCAACTTTAGTAATGCTCATAATGAATTATCCTATGGAAAAGTAATTATCAAGCAAGCCACTAAACGAGTATGTCATCGGAAAAAAATTAAAACATAAGCGTATTTTTTGATATTACGCCTTACCCATCATGGTGCGCGAGACATTTTGCAGGTATTAACCCATTGGCTAAAAAACTAAAAATGCAGTGGGCTATAATCTCTATTTTAATAAGGTTTATGACCGTTTAAGGAGGCAATTGTTCAAGATAATGTTTACAAAACTGCTGGCGTTATTATGGGGTATTAAATTAAGCGAATAACTGTAGATGTAAAGTTATCTGCGCTATTTAGGATCACAGCTGCGGCCAAACTCTAATATAATGCTTTATTTTTCAGGAATTCCCATCATGAATCCAACCGAGTGGTTTACCGAACAAGTCCCCGCTGCTGGCACTGCATTTTCACTTAAAATTAAAAAGAAACTGCACGAGGAGCAATCTGAGTTCCAGTTTTTGGAAATGTACGAAACCGAAACTTTTGGCAACCTGATGGTGATTGACGGCTGCACGATGGTATCTACCCGTGACAACTTCTTTTACCACGAGATGATGAGCCATCCTGCGCTATACACGCATCCTAATCCCAAAACGGTGTGGATTATCGGTGGCGGTGATTGTGGCACTTTAAGAGAAGTTTTAAAGCATCCGTCGGTAGAGCACGCGGTACAGATTGATATTGATGAGCGCGTCACCCGTTTGGCGGAAATTTATTTTCCTGAACTGTGTGAATCTAACGGCGACCCACGCGCTGATCTTAAATTTATTGATGGCATTAAATGGGTGAAAGATGCAGCACCCAATTCGGTAGACATTATTATTGTCGATAGCACCGATCCGGTTGGTCCTGCGGAAGGTTTGTTCAGTGCCGCATTTTACCGAGATTGCGCAGCGTGTTTAACCGAAAATGGCATGGTCATTCAACAAAGCGAGTCGGCATTATTGCATTTAAAACTTATTAAGGAAATGCGCGATGCCATGAGTAGCGCAGGTTTTAGCCATTTACAAACCCTGTTTTTCCCACAATGTTTATACCCCTCCGGCTGGTGGAGTGCAACTATTGCCAGCAAAGCTGATCTAACAAAATTCAGAGAACAAGATGCTGCCAACAAACCTTTTGAGACTGTCTACTATAATGTCGATATACACAAGGCATCGTTGGCACAACCTGAGTTCTTCAAGAAAGCCATGGCTTTAAAATAAACCCCTTCCTGCCGATAGATGGTTACAAGCTCATCGGCATCACCCACCCAGAGGTAAACCCATGTTTGATGCAAAATCCATAGATGATATCGCCAACCGTTTAATCAATTCCATACCCCCAGGTCTTACTAACTTAAAAGAAGATATGGACAAAAATTTCCATGCTATTTTGCAATCGGCTTTAGGTCGATTGGACTTGGTGACCCGTGAAGAATTTGAAGTGCAAAAGGCGGTGCTGGCAAAAACCCGTGCCAAATTAGACGCACTGGAAAAGCGTGTGTTAGCTATTGAAGCGCAAGTACTGGATAAAGCAGAGCTTTAAAACCAACGCCCTAACAGGCCGACCTAACACGGAGTAGTTAAAGATGGCCTTAGCAATTGTGTATAGCCGTGGGCGCTCAGGTATTGATGCGCCCTTGGTTACCGTTGAAGTGCATGTTGCCAATGGCTTGCCGGCGATGTCTATTGTCGGCTTGCCGGAAGCGGCGGTTAAAGAAAGCAAAGACCGCGTTCGCGGCGCATTATTAAATTCCAAATTTGAATTTCCCGCCCAACGCATTACCATCAATCTTGCCCCTGCCGATTTACCTAAAGAAAGTGGACGTTTTGATTTGGCGATTGCCTTGGGAATTTTGGCGGCATCGGGTCAGATACCCAAATACAATCTTGAGCAATATGAATGCGTGGGCGAATTGTCCTTGGGCGGTCAACTACGGCCTATTATTGGTGTATTGCCCATTGCCATTCAAGCCCGTAACAGCAAGCGCAAGCTGATTTTGCCGAAAGAAAATATTGGCGAAGCGGCGCTGGTTAAAGATATTGAGATTGTACCCGCAGAACATTTGTTAGAGGTGTGCGCGCACCTCACAGGGCAAAAATTTATTACCAGCGTGTACGCACCCGATATACAGCCGACACCTGAATCCGATATTGATTTTGCTGATGTGCATGGCCAATATCATGTAAAGCGCGCGTTTGAGATTGCCGCCGCAGGGAACCATAATCTGCTGATGCTGGGCCCGCCTGGAACGGGTAAATCCATGCTGGCATCGCGCTTGCCGACTATTTTACCCATGTTAACTGAGCAACAAGCGCAAGAAACGGCAGCGATTGCTTCGGTAAGTGATTGCGGCATAGACCTTGCCAACTGGTTAAAACCACCTTTCCGCGCGCCACACCATACCGCGTCTGCGGCGGCGTTAGTCGGTGGTGGCAGTAATCCTAAGCCCGGTGAAATTTCGCTGGCGCATAACGGCACGTTGTTTCTGGATGAATTGCCGGAATTTGACCGCAAGGTGCTGGAGGTGTTGCGCGAACCTTTGGAAACTGGTCATATCACTATTTCCCGTGCGACAAGGCAAGCGGATTTTCCGGCACGCTTCCAGTTAATTGCGGCGATGAATCCGTGCCCTTGTGGTTATTTGGGCGATGCGTCTGGGCGTTGCCATTGTTCATCTGAGCAGGTTTTGCGTTACCGTGCCCGCATATCAGGACCGTTGTTGGATAGGATTGATATGCACCTGGAAGTGCCGCGTGTACCGCACGAGGTGTTACGCAAGGGTTCACCGGAGGGCGAGGAAACGAGTGCGGCTATTCGAGGGCGTGTGGTGGCTGCCCGCGCTATTGCAGCAGCGCGTAACGGCAAGCCCAATTCGGCATTAAGTGCCAAGGAAGTTAAGCTTTATTGTGATTTGACCGAACCTGGCCACAAGTTGCTGGAGCAAGCGATGGATAAGTTTGGTTTGTCGCATCGAGCCTATCATCGCATTTTAAAATTGGCTCGGACGATTGCCGATTTGGCGGGTGCTGAGCATATCGCGGTTAATCATTTAAGCGAAGCGATTGGCTATCGGAAGTTGGATCGTAGGGTTTAGGTCACTGCTATTAAGTGGCTACACACATAAGACGGTACACTCAATAAGGCACACCGTTCGGCCAGAGCTTGTCGAAGGGTGTACGGCGTGCCGCTCATGGTTCGACAGGCTCACCACGAACGGCACACCTTCACCTGTCCTGCCTTAAGTTGGAAGCCCATTAAGTTAAGCAAAAAGCCCCCTCTCCTGCTGGAGAAGGAGCTTAAAAGCCGTGTAGATACTTATGATCGCAGGGTTTGATGCAAGCCTCAGATTGGCGCGTTAATTTTGCAGTGTGTGAGCCTAAATTATCCCTAACCGTTGTTTAAACCCGTTAAAGCCAATTGCCTTAAGACAATAATAACGTTACGCTCTGGTAACTGGCTGGCGCGTAACTTCTTGGACTGGGAAAATGAAAAAATACACCGGACAAATGGGTGATCTTTTACAGGTATTGGAAATATCTCGCAATCTTGCCTTAAACCATGATTTGCAAGGCCTGATCAAGCAAATTGAACAAGCCGCTGTTACCGTGCTCAACTGCGAACGAGCCACGGTTTTTGTTTACGCTAAAAATACCGACGAACTATATGGCCTAGTTTGCGACCGTATCGGAAAACTATGTGTACCTGCCGATTCTGGCATTGCGGGCACTTGTTTTAATACCGGTAAGCTAGTGAATGTATCTGATGCCTATGAAGACCCGCGTTTTAATACCTCAGTCGATCTGCTGACCGGCTTTAAAACCCGTAATATTTTGGCTGCACCGTTATTTGGCGACCAGAAAAATGTTCTGGGTGTATTAGAAGTGCTCAATAAAACCGACCATGCCTTCGGAGAATGGGATGAATTTTTATTGGAAGTCTTATCCGCGCAATGCGGTGTGGCCATTCATCGACAGGCGTTAATGGAAGAGTTCGCTGAACGTAAACGTCTGCAACAGGAACTGGCTATTGCCCAAGGCATTCAAAAAAGTCTCTTGCCAGCTTCGGCACCCATAATTGCCGGTTACGACATTGCCGGATGGAGCCAATCTGCACAAGAAACCGGTGGCGATTTTTTCGATTTCCATGTACAGGATGACGGCTGTTTAATACTCATTTTGGCCGATGTGTCAGGCCACGGGATTGGTCCGGCGCTGTTGGCAGCGGAATGCTGGGCTTTGCAACGGGCTTTTTTTTCATGGGCCGCAGATTACCACTCAAGCTTAACCTATATCAACCAACTCATCTGCCGACATATTCCCAGCGACCGGTTTATTACCGCTTTTACCGCTCACTTGAATGCCGAAAACAATACCCTAAGTTTTTTATCGGCCGGCCAAGGCCCGGTTTTCATTGTGCGGGTTGCAGAAAGCCGTATCGAAACATTACCCATCACTTGTTTACCGTTAGGTATTTTGGCCGACAACTGTTATGAAGAGTGGCAAACCATCTCATTCAATGCAGAGGATATTTTGATTGCCTTTACCGATGGTTTTTTTGAATGGGAAAACCCGTCAGGAGATTGTTTTGGAACTGATAGAATCTGCGAAAATGTGTTGTCTCATGCCGAGCTTTCAGCCGCCAGCATTATTGAACGCGTTTATCAACAGTTGCTGAGTTTTGCCCAAGGAACCCAGCAGCAAGATGATTTGACTGCGGTGGTCATTAAAAAATTACCCGATAGATAATGCATTGTCCACGATGTTAAGCAGTCACTTTGAATATACACAGCCTAAAAATGTTTAGGCAAATCCAACCGGATTCCATTCATCCATCATTTTCTGACGTGCCGCATCAAGACGCATTGACATTAGTTCTGCAAATTTCTTTAACAGCGCGTAACCGAACTTGGGTTCTTGCTCGCATCGCTCTAATAAAGCTTTCCCATCAAACATGAGCAATTCCGAATCCTCTTCGGCCATAGTTTGAAAACTCCATTTATAGGGTGATATCAACCAAGACCACCCCAAGACTTGATCCTTCCCCAGCGTTTGAATTTCCAAAGTTGGACCCATTATCGCCGGCATTTGTATAGAAATGCGCCCATTAAGAACCACATAAAACTTGTCGGCATTTTCGCCCTGTCGAAATAAGATCTGTCCCTTTTTTATTTCCCGCGTGCTGGAACACTCACACAGGAATTTAAGGACGTCATCACTGAAACCAGAAAAAAACGCATGATCCGCCAGATACTGGTTAATTGATTGATTACTCATTATTTATCCCCCGCAACTGAATGATGACAACACTAGAAAATGGCGCTACAAATATAAAGCCTGTTTCTTTTGATGGCCAATAGCATTTTAAAGTTCAATGAAGCCAAAACATATAAACCGATAAATTGCCAAATTTAATCTTAACGTATTCTAGTGAACCCTTTAAGCAACGTTTATTCTAAACAATTGATTTAAATTACATAACACCGGATTAAACCCTCCATCCGCGCATAGCGAAATAGTCTGAAGGAGCCTAATTATGCTAAAATTGCCGCGATTATAATTTGTCATTGGTAAACAACATGAAAAACATAGCCCTGAATGAACGCATCATTTTTGCGCTGGATGTCGCGCACGCCGACGAAGCAAAAGACTGGGTTAAAAAACTCGACAGTGATATGAAATTTTTTAAGGTGGGTTTAGAGCTATTTTTGGCCGGTGGCTGGGATATTGTCGATTTTATTATTGATCGCGGCAATAAAGTCATGCTTGATCTCAAGTTTTTCGACATTCCAGAAACCGTTCACTTAGCGGTGCAGCAGCTCAAAAACAAAGGCGTAACGCTCACCACCATTCATGGCAATGATGCCATCATTAAAGCCGCCTTAACCGACAAAGGCGATTTAAAAGTATTGGCAGTCACCGTACTGACTAGCTTTGATGAATCGGATATGCGTCAAATGGGCTTGACCGGATCGGTTGCTGATTTGGTATTAATTCGCGCTAAAAAAGCACTCGACTTGGGCTGTGATGGCGTCGTATCGTCGGCATTGGAAGCACAGGCCATACGCCAGCAATCCAGCGATGATTTCCTGATCGTAACACCTGGCATACGCCCTTCATCCAGTGTTGTCGGCGAGGATGACCAACGTCGTATTGCCACAGCACGGCAAGCCATCATTAGCGGCGCAAACCATGTCGTTATCGGCAGACCCATCAGAACCGCTGCCGATCCTATCGGTACGCTTAAAAAGCTTTATGAAGAAATCGAGCAAGGGCTAGCTGCGGGTTAAGTTCTCTGCTGGAAGCGCGGCATTTAGCGACGCAAAATCTTGCGTCGCTACCGATCAGGCTTAACGCTGGCTAGACAATATCACTGGCTCTATGGGCTTTACCTCTACTTCAAACTCATAGCGGATGCGCTTGGCAAAGGCCTTGGTTTCTTTTGCATCTTTAAAAGGCCCAGCAATGACTTGATATTCGCTGCCTTTTTGCACTTTTCTGGCCGGAATACTGGGGCCCTGATGCGTTAGCATGGCAACCATGCGCTGCGCTGAAACTTCATCTTTAAAGGTATCTACCAAAATTGACCAATCACTGTTTGTTAACGGTGCAACCGCAGGCTGGCCGTACAATGCGCTGGGTCGGGTCAAATGCATAGCGCTATTAGATAACGCCGTAATATCAGGGCTGTTGACCAAAACGGGTGTGGGGATACCATCCGCACGTTGCAGTACAGCGTTAACCTTATCCCAGTCTACCTTGGCACTTTTGGTCTTACTCATTTTTTTCAGCTGTTTTATAAAGGCTTTCTTTTTGGCACTTTTGCCGCCACCTGCCTGCGAAACCGGATCGTGTGCTTCGACATACAGCATGTCCTGATCCCATGCCGCCAAATACGGCTGGTGGACAATGTGTACCGGCGTGCCTACTTTTACATCGTTAAACAACACTTCAATATCTTCAGGATAAAGCTGAATACAGCCATGGCTCACCTGCATACCAATGCCGTAAGGTTTATTGGTACCGTGTATCAAATAACGCGGAATAGCCAGACGCATGGCATAGTAGCCCAACGGATTACTAGGCCCTGAGCGCACTACGCGCGGTAAAATATCACCTTTTTGGGCATGCTCACGATAAATGGAATCCGGCACGTGCCATTCGGGATTAGCGGTTTTAATGGCCACCCGCGTCAAGCCCATCGGCGTATTCCAGCCATCCCGGCCAATACTGACCGGATAAGTCTCCACTTGTGCCTGTTTTTTAGGGTAATGAAACAAGCGCATATTAGCGAGATTAAGCACAATACCTTTGTGGGGGGCTTCCGGTAAAATGAATTGCAACGGTAATAACACCTGGCTGCCTGCTCTGGGTGTCCATGGGGTAATATTTGGATTAGCAATACTGATATCGGTATAACCCAGGCCATAATGTCTGGCAATATCAGACAGGGTATCGCCTTCTTGGCTGTTTACCACAGCAAGCTTGCCGACCATATTTTGCTGGTCGTTTACAGGAAATTCATGCTTGGCAATCGATTGAGTCGGTGTAGGTAGAAGGACGGTTGTAGAATCATGAGAAAAAAGACTGGAAAAACTCTGACAGCCGCTCAGCAGCATTGCCAAAAGTACCATTAAAGCGGTTAAAAAGGGGCGTTTATAGTGTGGCATACGGTTTTTATTATTACCTTAAAAAAGCAAGACTCTAGATTGGATCAATGGGTTATTTAAAGCACAAAACATTAAGTACACATTAAGGCCAACAAATTTTTGATTTCTTTTATCAAATTTTATAACAAAACAACTGAGTAATATAAAGCATTTTTTTTGTTAAAAGACAGGCTTTTGTCACTAAAAATGATAGACTTGCCGCTGTTTGCAACCTCAGGCTACTTACGTTTTCATGTCCAATACTACAAAACTCCCTCTTGAATCTTTAAAACTGCATATCGATTTAAGTGATTTTAAATTTTCTGCTGTGCAGCCAAGAAAAATATCCATTTTAGGACAGCCGCGAGCACAAGCCGCATTTGAATTTGGCATTGCCATGACCAATGCCGGCTACAATATTTTTGTGATGGGCGATCCAGGTTTGGGGCGCTTGACGATGGTTACCGACCACCTGAACACTATCGCACAACACTTGCCCGCACCGCCTACTTACGCTTATGTGGATAATTTTTCCAATTCCAGGGAGCCCTTGGCCCTAGAATTACCCCCAGAATACGGGCAAGTTTTTGTTAAAGATATTGAAAAACTGATTGATAACGTACTGGCAACATTTCCGGCCGCCTTTGAAAGCCCTACTTATCAGCAAAAGAAAAATGCTATTGAGCGCCAGTTCAGCCAAACCTATAACACGGCCATCGATACGGTTGAAGAAAAAGCGCAAACCCTCAAGATTGCTTTATTCAGGGAAGGGGAAGCCATCACCTTTGGGCCTATTAAAAACAAAAAGACCTTAAGCCAGGAACAATTTACCCAATTACCCCAGCCGGAACGTGAATTATTCCATAAACACGTTGAACAACTGGAAGATTACCTCAGCGATGCGTTACTGGAATTGCCGCAATGGCGACGCATCATGATCGATAACCTTAAGCAATTGGATAATGACTCAATCAGTCTTGCACTAGAGCCACTGTTAAGCGAATTGCATGATAAGTATGCCGCCATCGAAGATGTCATTACTTATTTATCGGAACTAAAAAGCAACCTCGAAATCACTATCAGTGATTACCTGATGCTCGGCAGAAGCCTGGAATCTAACGATAATACATCCAGACGACTCAGCCTGATTGAGCAATATATGCCCAATATTTTGATCGAAAATAAGCTGGACTGCGGAGCACCGGTGGTGCATGATCCGCATCCTGTGTATCAGAATTTATTTGGCCGTATTGAATACATTAGCGACCAAGGCACCTTAATTACCCATTACCGTAAAATTTGTGCAGGCTCTTTGCATAAAGCCAATGGCGGCTATTTAATACTGGATGCCGAAAAACTACTGACCTATCCTTTTGTTTGGGACAGCCTTAAACGCGCCTTGCAGTCCGGTTGTATTGAAATTGATTCGCCTTATTCTGAGCTAGGCATTAACACCATCACGCTCAAGCCAGAAGTGATTCCGCTGAACGTCAAAATTATTCTGGTAGGTTCACCGGATATCTATTATCTGTTAGAAGAAATGGACAGTGAATTTAACGAGATGTTTAAAATCCTGGCTGATTTTGATAATCACATTCCGCGCACCGATGAAACCATGCATCAGTTTGCGACCTTAATGGCGCAACAAGCCCACGATGCCCATACCAAACCCCTTACCCGCAGTGCTATTGAAGGCCTGATTGAACACAGTTGCCGACTTGCCGAGAACCAGCATTATTTTTCAGCACGCATTAACGATAGTCTGGAAGTTATTGGGGAAGCCAACTTTTTTTGCACTCAAACTCAGGCCAGCCAAATAGAGCGCAGCCATATTGAGCAAGCCCTGGCAGCCCGAGAATACCGCAATGGCCGCTTGCCACAAACCATACTCGACGAAATGTTGGATGGTTCCATACTTATAGATACCGACGGTGACGCAGTAGGAAAAATTAACGGTTTGACGGTATTGGAAGTCGGTGGCAGCAGTTTTGGTGCACCGGCAAGAATTACTACAACGGTATATCCAGGTTCCAGAGGCATAGTAGATATTGAGCGCGAAGCGGAATTGGGTCAGGCCATTCATTCAAAAGGCGTGATGATTTTAACCGGTTATTTGGGGCATTGTTATGCACAACAATTTCCGCTAGCCATCTCTGCCAGCATAGCGGTTGAACAATCTTACGGCTATATCGATGGCGACAGCGCCTCGCTGGCCGAGTTGTGTTGCCTGATTTCGGCGCTTACCCGTACGCCTATTATGCAGTCGTTTGCCGTCACCGGCTCCGTTAACCAATATGGCGAAGTGCAGCCGGTAGGCAGTGTGAATGAAAAAGTGGAAGGCTTTTTTAGATTATGCAAAGCCAGAGGACTTAACGGCCAGCACGCTGTTATTATTCCTGCGGCCAATAAACGCAACTTAATGTTAAAGCAGGAAGTGATTGATGCAGTAGCGCAAGGCTTGTTTGCCGTGTATGCCGTTACCAGCGTTGATGAAACCTTAGAGTTATTAACCGGTTATCTGGCTGGAACATTAGACAGTGATGGGTTATACCCCGCCAACAGCATCAACTTTAATGCTATCGTCCGCTTAAAAGAAATTTCTGAACTAACCACGGACGATGATAAGGAAGAAGGCAGTTAAGTTATTCGCTAAAAAAAAGTTTTTCTTCCAGCGTCTTGCCGTGGCTCAATTGCCGATAGTGCCAGCCGTTAGCATTGATACATTGCATCAGCTGCAAATCCATTGAAGGCTTGGTGTCAGGATTATACTCAACTATAAATTCATTTTTCTGGGGATTGGTAACCTGTACCACACCGACTAAAGCCTGAAACTTAGCCATAACATCTACAGCTGTACAAGCTTCCATTTGCAGGGTAATAAAGCGGGTTGCCGCCTGCTGTCCGTTAATATGAGTATGTTCTGGCTGCAAAATGCCGTTGTGCAGCAGCAATACCTGATGGCACAATCGATCCAGTTCGGTTAAATCATGAGAGCTGATAACAAAAGTAGTTTCCGGCGATTGTTCGGTAATGATTGAACGCACGCTGCGGACATTCACCGGATCAAGCCCTGCGGTGGGTTCGTCGAGTAATATCAACGCGGGTTTACCGATTAAAGCTTGGGCAATCGATACCCTTTTGGCCATGCCATGACTCAGTACCTGCGGCTTACTGTGCGCAATCTCTGTTAGTGCAACCGCCTCCAAAACGCGGCTTGTTTCCAACATTGCTTCTTGCTTAGTGAATCCCTGTAAACGGGCATAAAAAACCAGTTGCTCTGCTATGGTAAAGCTTGGGTCAAGTCTTGCATCCTGCGGCAGCGCAGATACTTTACCAATCAATTGCGCTGCACCCGGTGGGTATCCAAACAGCTTTACTGTGCCGGAAGTCTGGCGTAAAAACCCAGATAAGATACTAAGCAAAGTGGTTTTACCTGCACCATTAGGCCCCACTAATCCTATAGGTTCGCCCGCCCCCAGCTCAAAGTTAAGATTGTTGAGTGCGAACTTACCGGAATAAACGTGGCTCAGCTGTTGACATTGAATAATCGGTGTTTTCATAGGGCTTGCTTGGTCATTATCCAACGCCCTGCGGCTAATAAAATCAGGCTTTGCAAAAGCGGGATATAAGCCAGTTGCAAGGTTTTCCATTCCGAAAGCTCTGTCAGGGCAGATATTTGATAGCCTGGAATCAAGCATTTAAAAAAGGCCAGTGCCGGCAGGTAGTACGCTAAAATATTGAGGATACCAGCAAGAAAAGTCCAGATTAAAATAGCCCACACCGTTGCTTGGCGAACCGACTTAACGGCCGCGGATAAAGCGGCCATCATGGCGGTAAACGGCAGCACAGCCAGAACAACATTCATGGTTATCGCAGCCAAATTGGGCAATGCGGCAGAAAAAAGCGTCGCGTCCCGGTATAGCACCAATGCGAGAGTCGCTAAGGCTGTGGCGCTAATCAACACTGTCTGAATCATCATAACCCCTGCAAAACGCCCAAAAAATACACTGCTGCGGCTACTGCGTAAAGTGATGAAACGTAGCGTACCTCGTTCCCGATCCGAACAGGTTTGATCGGCGGCCAGGGTAATGCTCAGCATAGGAAATATAAACAGTGCAAAATGCCAGTAAACGGAAAATTCAGGAATAGCCCAATGTTGTAACGAGCTTAGTCCGATAAAATCAAAAAAACTAGCCCCTTCCATAAAGCCTTTTCCCTGTACCAGCATATCAGCAGCAAAGCGTAGCGGATACCACAGGATAAAATACCAAACCACTACAAACGTAAGTAGAGATAGCAAGCCTTTACGGGTTGCAAAAAACCGTTTGAGTTCAAATTGGCTGATGAGTAAGAGGTGGGGGAAAAAGCCAGGCTGCATGGTTTTGTATTTGATTGTGCTACGGAAATGAGTTGTATTTACGCTTAAGGTAACACGCCCCAAATAAGCTGAGCAACTTGAAATGCTGATTTGGTTTTTTGCGTGCCCTTGTACCTGCTTGGAAGAACTTATAAGATGACTAATAATTCCACCTATACACAGCAGAACTTTGCCTTGGCCGCATGCGATGTTTAACGCAACCTTATTGCGCTATGGATTGTACATTACGATTTGGCTTGGCATTTATAGAATCTGGTATAAAAAGCAATACTCTATCTTTCTTAGGAGAACATAATGCTATACGCTGAACGTATGATTATAGAAACTGACACCGCTGGAAACTTGAAACAATTGCCCAAGCTTCCGGCGAACTCGCAGATTGAGGCGATTTTTTTGGTTATGGAAGAACAATCCCAAGCTGTACGCCAACCACATCCAGATATTGCTGGCAAAACCATTGTTGTTGGAGATATTTTTTCGAGTGTTTCAGAAACGGATTGGAACTTGCCCGCATGATTGTTCTGGATACACACATTTGGCTGTGGTGGGTTAATCAAGATAGTAAAAACCTCAAGCCTGATTGGATGAGCCGTATACAGAGTCCAGAAGATGTGGGGGTTTCAGCTATTTCTTGCTTTGAGGTAGCTTGGTTGGAACGTCATAATCGTATCGTTTTACCTTGCTCTAGACAGGAATGGTTTGAAAAAGCATTAATTGGTTCTGGAATTACCTTGTTGCCAGTAAGCCCTGCTATTGCTTCGTTAGCCGTCGACTTACATGAGCACCACAGCGATCCGCAAGACCGCATCATTATCGCAACCGCATTAGCATATAAAAGTACGCTGATATCGGCAGATGGTAAATTTCCGTTGTATACAGAATTGGCGGGGTTATTGTTATCTTAAATTTTGTAGCGTTATAGGAGCGTAATAACTATTGCAGCATCTTTACTCGAACGATACCCGACTCTTTGCATCGGCAACGTCCTAATAGCGTATCTTATTGTGTTGTTATAAAGCAAAGCACGACTTGTATTTAGCCATCAATGCTCAGCACGCTTAATATTGTGTTGCTGCTCGATACCTTTGGTTAAATTATAACCTTCGTCATTGAATAGATCCTCTTTAAAAAACAAGCGCATATTTATAATCCAGGCAATTTTTTTTTGCTTATTGTTTTCTATAATAATGGTTGAAAGTTTATGATTGTTATTAATAATCTGATCCACAATGGTTTGTGGGTTAGTCGGGTCTTCTTTTAGCGCACCCGATACAATACGCTGCGCAGATTTCATTGTCAGCACTGGCTGCGCAGTAGTTAGCTCAGTATTTTGGTCATTTTCAAGTGCCTGCGCGTTAAAGTAACCAATATCATAGCCAAGCTTAAAGGTGAGAACAATCATAATCACCCCTCCACAAGCAGAGAGGGCAATTTTTAATCGCCTTTTAACGCGAGGATTTGACAGTCTTTTTATAATAACGCGAATTTTCATGGCGACATTATCGCATTACCCGCTAGGATTCACATAGAGGCTATTTTTTCTGATCGCTAAACAATTTTAGCGAAAAGACTCTGATTTTTAAAACAGTTAACCGACATTACCTTGCCAGTAGTATTCGATGAGTAATCAATAAGCACCGTATTGTTGGAGTTCCTATCGTCACCACTAACCTACATTAGCTTTAAGCACCACGCTTAGTTAGCAGATTCACTTAGCAAGCGCCTCTGCATTACGTTTAGCAAGATCATCAATAACAGCTAGAGCATTGGCGAGCACAAGCGGATCTTCAATTCTGCATTACGTTTAGCAAGATCATCAATAACAGCGCTTAATGAACCCTTAGTCTGAATTTCATCAGCAAAAGTGGAGCGGTAATTCGTTATCAAGCTGACCCCATCAATCATAATATCGTAAACCTTCCATTCGTTATTATTTAAAAACATGCGGTAATTAACTTCAACAGGTTGAATGCTCGGTTGAATAACGTTAGTTTTTACAATCACTTTGGTTGCGTTACTTGCCATGTCTAGCGGTAAATAGCGTATTGTCCAATCGTTGTATTCAACAAATGCTCTGGCATAGGCTCTGATGATCAAGGTTTGAAACTCATGTTTAAAGCGCGTTTGATCTGAAATGGTTGCCGTTTTCCAGTACTTACCCAAAACTAACGGTGCAATGGTGTCAAAATCGGTATGGGGGATCGATTACACCTCTAACAAACTCGGTAACTTGCGCAAAATTTTGGGTAAAGGATTTATCCTGTAATTTTTTTTGCAGCATTTCTGATACATTTTGTATGACTTGTTGGGGGGCTTGCAAACTCTCTGCCATGGTTTTTATAGCTGGCATCAAACTAAGTAATGTTGCAAATAAAGCCAATATTAAGTAGTGTCTTGTTTTTCGCATGATGATTTACTCCTAAAATTAACTGCAACTTTATAAAGGACGCGTTCTTTTGTTGATAGTGGAATTAAACACATTGACCCTACAAAATAGAATAAAGTCATTTAATTAACAGTGTGTTGAAGAATTTAACCAGATAACCGTTGTCCACACGTAAATATGGACAAGGAAAAATATCCCTTTAAATAGCCCCACCCGAATAAAATCCTAATCTATCTAGCACGTGGCGATTACAGTACGCATCTACAATGTTAAGAGCATAATAGGCCAAAAAACTAGCGAGGATAAAATGGCTACACCACCAAGTAACGAATCTTTTTTTATTATTGGCCTTGGTGCATCAGCAGGTGGGCTAGAAGCACTCCAGGAATTTTTTAAAGCCATGCCATTAGACAGTGGTATGGCATTTATTGTCGTAGTGCATTTAGATCCACACCATGTCAGCTTATTGCCTGAGATATTACAACGGCAAACTACTATGCCCGTAAAGCAGGTTACCGACAACGTAGTGGTTGAACCCAACAAAATTTATATCATTCCGCCCAATAAACGTTTATCCATTTTAAACAATCATCTCCAGCTTATGGATTTAGAGCTGCCCCGCGCCAGCCATTTGCCCATTGATTATTTTTTTAGTTCCCTTGCCCAAGAACGCAGCAACAAAGCTATTTGTATCATTTTATCGGGTACCGGTTTCGATGGTTGCCAGGGTTTAAGGGAAATAAAAGCTGAAGCAGGCCTAGTGATTGCCCAAGATGAAAGTTCGGCAAAATACAATGGCATGCCTAAATCTGCTGTGGAAACGGGTCTGGTGGATTACGTGTTATCCCCGGCTGAAATGCCTGCCAAGCTAATGGAATATAGCCAATATCCCCATACGGATATGCCCGCACTCAGCAAGCAAATTAATACTGACGCCATTCTCCAGAAAATATTAGTGATGATTCGTAACCAGATCGGGCACGATTTTTCTTTGTATAAAAAAAATACTATTTATCGGCGTATCGAAAGACGCATGCAGCTGCACCAGATTGAAATAATGCCGGATTATTTAGGGTTTTTACAAAAAAATGACTGGGAAGTGGCGGCGTTGGCAAAAGAATTACTCATCGGCGTGACCAGTTTTTTTAGGGATCCGGATGCCTTTGAAGTGCTCAAAGCTAAATATTTACCCGATTTACTGGCGCAAAAACCCAATAATTATACTTTGCGGGTATGGGTTCCCGCTTGCAGTACCGGCGAAGAGGCGTATTCCCTTGCCATGCTATTTCAAGAATGCCTGGATAGCCTTAGCCAGCATATCAATGTGCAAGTTTTTGGCACGGATATTGACGAAAGAGCCATTGAAATAGCCCGACGCGGATTTTATTCCGCCGGCATAACCGCCAACGTGGATGATCAGCGTCTTGCGCGGTTTTTTATTACCGAAGATGACGGCTTTAGAATAAAAAAATCAATTCGGGAAATGCTCGTCTTTGCTACCCAAAATATCACCAAAGATGCGCCGTTTACTAAACTGGATATAATTAGCTGTAGAAATTTGTTAATTTATTTCAGCGCGGAATTGCAAGCTAAAATCCTGCCGCTGTTCCATTATGGTTTAAAGCCATCGGGGCTTTTGTTTTTAGGTTCGTCAGAAACCACTGGGCAATCCAATGATTTTTTCACTATTTTAGACAGAAAATGGAAACTGTTTAGCCGCTCAGAGCTAAACAGCACGTTGCCTAAAACCTTTGCTATCCATGAACAACTCGATCACCAAATTAACGATGATGTAAAAAACCCGGCCGTTATTCAAAAGGCCGACGAAGTAAGCTTGGTACAATTGGTCGAAGCCATTTTAAGGCGTAGCGCAGTGCCGCCCTGTGCCATTATTGATAGCAACCATAATATTATTTATGTGCATGGCAGGCTAGGACGATATCTGGAGCCTGCCCAAGGTAAAATTAACCTTAATATCGTGCAAATGATTCACCCCGGACTTAAAACCGCACTTATGTCGGCTATTCGTAAAGCAAATCAGGGCCAAATTGCCAGCCAAAAAAGCCGTTGACACTACACACGGACAGCGGTGTTATCAGTGTTGTGATCAGCGTATCCTCTATCCTGGAACATACGTCGCTATCAGGATTATTGATGGTGTCTTTTGAAGAAATTTACGGCGGCGCAGCACCGGTGCAGACACTGTCTAAACCCACCTCACCGCCGCCGACTAAAACTTTGGAAGAAATGCGCAAGGAGTTGGCCTGGACCAAAGAAAATCTGCAAACTACCATAGAAGAAATGGAAGCTGCTAATGAGGAACTTAAATCTACTAACGAAGAGCTCCAGTCCACTAATGAAGAATTACAAAGCACCAACGAGGAGCTGGAAACCTCTAAGGAAGAATTGCAATCTTTAAATGAAGAATCGGTAACGGTGAACTCCGAATTGCAAAACCGGATGGAAGATTACCAAATCGCCAATGACGACTTAAAAAACCTGTTTGACAGCACACAGCTCGCTACTATTTTTTTAGATACCCAACTGTGTATCCGTCGCTTTACGCCTAAAGTCAAAGAGATCATTAGCTTGGTTGCTACTGATATTGGCCGCCCCATTGCGCACTTTTCCTGCTCTTTGCAAGCTATTGATTTAAGTGAGACTTCCAGGCAGGTGTTAAAAACGCTGGATAAATATGAAGCAGAAATCTATGACACTAACGGACGGTGTTTTTTTACCCGCATACTGCCGTATAGAACAACCAACAATGTGATTGATGGCACTGTGCTGAGTTTTGAAGATATTTCAGCGCGAAAAAAAGTCGAACTGGCGTTAATTGACAGCGAGAAACGTTATAAAAACTTGTTTGATTACAGCCCGATTGCGATTTGGGAAGAGGATTGCTCCAGTCTTGAACAGGCATTGTTTAAACTTCGTGAGCAGGGTATTAGCGATCTGGGTGATTATTTGGCCAAAAATCCTGAGGAAAGCTTGAGATTATTTAAATCTCGGCGTATTTTAGCCGTCAATAACGCGGCCTTAAGTTTGTTTAATGTCCTCAACAAAGAGGAGCTTCCGATAAAACTGCCGCAATTATTGCGCGATGATGCCACTCAACTGTTGCTGCTGCAATTGCAAGCCATCTGGAACCAACAAGAAAAAGTTAACCTGGCCTTTAACTACACCGATCTTTCCGGCAATGTTTTAGCTTTAAGTTTAACCTGGACGATTACCAGTGATCACCAAGGTAAGTTAAATTACGCTAATATCATAACAACGGTACTCCCTCAAAATCAGGAGGCATTATGAAAAATCACGAGGATAAATTTAGTGGACTCAGGCAGCGAGCGGAAAAATTATTAAACCCTAGTGAAATAACTTTACCCGAAATACTGGAAGTCTCGGAAATATCCGATTCCATTGCAGAAATACGTGACACCATACACGAGCTATACACTTATAGAATTGAATTAGAGCTACAAAATGATGAGCTGCTAAGCGCCCAAAAACAACTTCAGGATATCTCCCAAGAGTATTTGGATTTTTATAATGACTCGCCGGTCGCTTATGTTACCCTTAGCAACGATAACCGCATTCTCAAGGCGAATAATACCTTGGCAATTTATTTAGATGCTGCCAAACAAAACCTCGTTAAACATCTGTTTACTGACTATGTGTTAGCGGACGATCAGGATATTTTATATCTCTACCGGCAGGCGTTAACCGACAATAAACACCCTCCTGCCTGTGAATTCAGGTTACGTAAAAAGAATGCGCAGCCTTTTTGGGTGAGATGTGAAGGCTTTTTTAAAAGCAAAAAATCCCGGCAGGAAATCAATCTTGTCTTAACCGACATTAACGAATGCAAGCAAGCTGAGCTTGGCCTACAAGAGTTATTAAGCCACCAGAAAACCGGACGCAAACAAGAAATAACTCAACTTGCCCATGAAATTCATGAAGAATTGACGGACATCCTGGCGGCACTTAAAACAGATTTAAAGGATCTGTCTAATGAGTTGCCGGTAGATTTGTCCGCTTGTCATGAAAAATGTACCCTCATGGACAAGCATATTGACATGGCCATTCAAACTGTTGAAAATCACGGCACTAAAAGGGCTTTATAATGACTAATGCGTTAAATGAGTTTATGTTGCGGTCAAGGAGATCCCTTGAAAGATCCTCACATTAAACGCACAACGATAAATAAACAGCCTTCCATGCTGTCTGATCGGCGCAGGCCAGAAATTCCGCAAGTTGTTGTGCCTCATGAGCGGCGCAAAAAAGCTAAAGATCGTCGCAAACACGCAGACAAGCCAGCTTCGCAGCCATTTGCAAATCTTCTATTAGAACTTCCTAAAGCTTTACCGGTAGCAAAAAGCCTAATCGATTATGAAAGCCCTTTATCAGAGTTAGCGCAAACCCAACCCACAGCCAAACACTGCCATAGCTACTCTTGGCAACTCTACCACTTTTCGCCAATTGCTTATATTACACTTAATTTTGACGGCTTAATTACCTCGGTTAATGTGAGCGGCGTCAAGTTGTTGGGCGAAGACAGTGCGCAACTGCACCAGCGTGCTTTTGTAAGCTTTCTTAAAGGCAGCAATGCCAAACGTTGGCAACAAGTGTTTTTAAAAATGTTAAAAGGTAAGCCAAGACAAAGCACAGAAATGATTTTAGTACGGGTAGATGGAAGCCTTATTAATGTCAGATTAGAAGGCGTCAGTAAAGAAGTGGAAGATGGCGCGTCAGTTCTGTTACTTGCCTTAACCAACATCACTGACAGCAAGCGCATTAAAAGCCCTCTCTCAGCGGTCGTTCCTATTTTTGATAGTTACGAAGGCATTATGGTAACGGATGCCCAAACTATTATTTTGCAAATAAACCCCGCTTTTAGCCATTTAACCGGTTACAGCGTAGAAGAAAGCGTTGGCCAAAAGCCTAATTTTTTGAGTTCGGGCCAACAAGATGCTCATTTTTACCAGCGCATGTGGCAAGCCATTAACCATGATGGCTATTGGCAAGGCGAAATTTTGAATCGACACAAAAAGGGGGGGATTTTATCGCAGTGGCTTACTATTTGCGCTATTACGGACAATAGTGGAGAGGTTATTTATTATGTCGGATCGCTTAGGGATGTTAATTCTGCCCCGCAAACTGATAAAAATGCACTGGGGGCTTATCTACTTTTAGAGCATCAGATACAACAAAAAAATGCCGAACTACAACACATCAAAGAAGAATTAAGCGATATTAACATTACCTTGAGAGTTTTGCTTGAATCGAAAAAAGTCGATAATTCTGATGTCAAAAAACAGTTAGAACAGGAAATTAAGCAAGAAATAGTACCGTTTTTGCAGCAGTTGAAAAAGGCTAATCCTAATACCAAGCAGTTGAGTTTACTGCAAATCCTGGAAGCTAACTTGCAAAATGTCCTCTCCTCTTACGGTAGAAATGACGTTATTGCCACTGGCTTCAAGGAGTTGACGCCCAAAGAAATTCAGGTTGCATCAATGATCCGACAAGGGCTTTCAACCAAAAATATCGCGGCAACGCTGTCGATTTCGGCGGCAACGGTTAATGTGCATCGTAAAAATATTCGCAAGAAGCTTGGGCTGGATAATAAAGCCGTTAATTTGCGTAGTCATCTTGGTTCAGTTGATTAATCTATTTGTTTTATTAAGCTGAAAATTGTACGGTAGCGCCGTTTACTAATCGCCATCAGGATCAGGGTGCATTAGTGTTGGCATCCGGCTGATTTTCCGGCGCTGCCTGGGCAAAATCAGCACAGCGCATACCGTTTTCATAAATAGCGGTAATCAAGGGAAAGCCCTGCATCGGGCAATCAAAACGCAAGGCATTGTAAACTTGCGGTATTAAGAAGGCATCAGCGATACTGGGCTTATCACCATAACAAAACTGGCCTTTATATTCAGTTTTTTGCAATAGCTGTTCTATGGCCATCAAGCCTTCATTTATCCAATGCTTACGCCAATTGTGCTGAAACTCATCGCTAACAGAGCCTTTTAGATAATTCAGCACCCGCAAATTGTTGAGCGGGTGAATATCACAGGCAATAATTTGCGCCACGGCGCGGACATAAACACGCGCCATGGCATTAGCCGGTAACAATGCGGGCGTCGGATAGACTTCATCCAGGTACTCAATAATGGCGGATGATTGCGTTAATACTTTATTTCGAACAACTAAAACGGGTACACGCCCCTGTGGATTAAGCTTCAGATAATCAGCTGTGAGCTGTTCGCCGCCGTTATTAAGCAAATGAATCGGTCGGATTTCATAGTCAATTTTTTTCAGGTTTAAAGCAATGCGTACACGGTATGCAGCCGAGCTTCTAAAATAACTGTACAAGATTACCGACATGGCCTCACCTCTTGCTCAATCGCGCCAAAAATGGATTGTCCTTGTTTATCCAGCATGTCTATGCGGACTTTATCGCCGTAACGCATAAATTCGGTAACCGCCGTGCCTGTTTCAATAATTTCCACCACTCGCTTTTCAACGATGCACGAATAGCCCTGTGTGGAATCATAATTGCTAACCGTACCCGAACCGATGATAGTGCCAGCCGCCAGTTTTCGCGATCTTGCAGCATGGGCAATCAGCCTAGCAAAATTAAACTGCATATCATTGCCCGCATTGGCATGGCCAAATAATTGCGCATTCCAGTACACCATTAAGGGCAAATGCAACTTGGAGTCTTGCCAAGCCATCCCTAATTCGTCGGGCGTTACCGCTACCGCTGAAAAAGCACTGGCAGGTTTGCCTTGCAAAAAACCAAAGCCTTTGGCCAGTTCGCCTGGAATCAGATTTCGCAGTGACACATCGTTAATCAATACAATCAGCTTGATATGAGAAGCAGCCTCTTCAACAGATACGCCATAGGGTACATCATCGGTAATTACCCCAACTTCCGCTTCAAAGTCAATCCCCCACTGTTCGCTAGCCACTTCAATAGCATCATTAGCGCCCAGCATGTTGTCAGAAGCGCCTTGATACATTAAAGGATCATCATACAAACTAGCTGGAACCTCAGCACCACGGGCTTTGCGCACCCGTTCGACATGGCTTAAATAAGCACTGCCATCCAGCCATTGATAGGCTCTAGGCAACGGAGCCGCTACCTGACTGCTATCAAAAGGCATGTAATCACCTTTCCCCTCGTTTAAGGCTTGGTAAACCCTTTGCAATTGGGGTTCAATTTCCGCCCAATTATCCAGTGCCGCTTGTAAGGTCAAGGCGATATCAGTAACCGGTTTTGCTTGGGTCAGTGCGCGGTTAACAACCACCAGACTGCCATCTCTATTGCTGGCTTTAAGGGTGGCAAGCTTCATTTCCACGAATCCACATAATCAGGCCACTCCACTTGTTCAGCGTGTTTGGAAGCTTCCAGCGTATCTCTCGTATCAATCATCACTGCAACCTCATCTGTCATAGTGCCGCGTTTTTTATCTGCATTCTGCAAGGCTTTCGGGTGCGGGCCGTGTGGAATGCCTCCTGGATGCAAGGTCATCATGCCCGGATAAATATGATCCCGGGAAAAAAATTGGCCCGCATGGTAGAAAATAAGCTCATCGTAATCATCATTACTGTGAAAAAAAGGTATGTTCAACGCCGTCGGATCAGTTTCAAAAGGTCTAGGCACGAAGGTACACACCACAAAACGGCTGGAAACAAACGTGGTATGCGCAGAAGGCGGCAGATGGTAGCGATGGCTCATCAGCGGCCTGATATCGCGCCAGTTAAGACGTACCGGCATTAACGTGCCATGCCAGCCCACAGCATCCAAAGGATTAAACGGATAGGTAATGGTGCTGAGGCAATTGCGTTTTTTAACCAACACACGCCATTCGGCATCATTTTGCTGGGCCATAAAGGCATCGTCAATTTTAGGGACATCCAAAATAGCCGGATCGAAAATCGCCTGATTACCGACCAATCCTTTGTCTGGTAACTTAAAACTGTCATTAGTGGCCTCAATTAACAACATGCTAACGGCTTCATTTACTGTCATCCGCCACTGGGTGCCGCGCGGCAACAGCATATAATCACCCTCGCTAAAACTTAAATGCCCGTAATCGCAGAACAATTCGCCCGCGCCCTGATGCACGAAGATTAATTCATCACCGTCGGCATTTCTAAGCAAATGCTCCATATCATTTTGCAACGTCATAAAACGTATTTGGATATTAGCATTGCTGAACAGCAAGCGTGCTTTCCAAAGATCATCTTCTAACAGCGCCAACTTTTTGGTGTCAAAAGCCCGTGGCGTTAATGTCCCTTCAATGGTTTTCCAGCCGGTAGGCGGATGACGATGGTACATCTGGGTAGACGGGCCATAAAAGCCTTCCTTGCCTAATTCCCGTTCATAAGTATTGGCCGGAAGATCAACATGCGCCTGCCGTGAAGCAAGTCCTTCCACTTTAGGAAAATTAATCCACGCCATCAGATCACTCCTCTTTTGATTTGGTCAAGCTCGATAGCTTCAAACAGCGCCTGAAAATTGCCTTCGCCAAAACCATCATTGCCTTTGCGTTGAATAATTTCAAAGAAAATAGGGCCAATCACGGTAGTGGTAAAAATTTGCAGTAACAGCCCTGCGCCACTTGCAGGATCACCATCAATTAAAATCCTGTTGTTTCGCAGTTGCTCTACCGCTTCATGATGGCCTGGAACCCGTGCATTGATGGCATCATAATACGTATCAGGCACGTCCATAAACTCAATGCCGTTATCGCGTAATTGTTGTACAGTGGCATAGATATCATTGCTGGCTAAAGCAATATGCTGAATGCCTTCACCGTGGTAGGCTTCCAGATATTCCTGAATTTGTGATTTGGAATCGGAAGGCTCATTGATAGGAATACGAATCTTGCCACACGGACTGGTCATGGCACGGGATTTTAAACCGGTAACTTTACCGTGAATATCAAAATAACGGATTTCCCGGAATTTGAATAAGCGCTGGTAAAATTCAGCCCACTTATTCATACCGCCATGAAAAACATTATGCGTTAAGTGGTCAATCTCTTTTAGCCCAAAGCCCTTTGGTCTTGAATCTACGCCGTTTAGCGGTATAAAATCCACATCATAAATAGAATGATCTTCGCCATAACGATCAACCAGGTAAATCAGGCTGCGACCAATACCTCGAATGGCCGGGATATTGAGTTCCATCGGCCCTATATGGCTATAATAAGCTTGTGCACCTAATTTAATGACCCGATTTAAACAATCTGCAGCATTTTTGACCCGAATGGCAAAGGCGCAAATAGATGGGCCATGCACTTTTGCAAAAGCCTGCGCAAAACTGGCCGGCTCATGATTAATAATAAAATTTATCTCTCCCTGCCGATACAACACCACATCCTTGGAACGGTGTTTTGCAATGGCCACAAAACCCATCTTAGTAAATAATCTTTCTAGTTCTCGGGTATCTTCCGCCGTGTATTCTACAAATTCGAAACCGTCGGTTCCCACTGGGTTTGATGCACTGTTCATGGCAGTGACTCCGTATTTATTATAAAACTCAGACTAAATACTGATTATTAAGTTTCACTGCCGTAGGGTATGCGCCCACTTTCCCTTTTGAAAAAGGGAGAGAGTTTACGAGCGGTGGAGGGTACTACCATTAAGTTAAAGCAACTAGCCCCTCTCCTGCTGGAGAGGGTTGGGGTGAGGAGAATAAAATCAACAATTTAAATTGCCCTCATCCCAGCCTTCTCCTTTATGCCCTTTGGGTACTAACTCTCCTTTGTTTAAGAAGAGAACTGAACGGTTAGCCCAAAGCCGGTATTCTGGAGACAACAAGCCGCTTATAAAACATGCGGCAAATATTCAGGAAGGTGTTTGCGAATATCTGCGGCGCTTTGCAGGGTGATATTTTTATCGAGTTCTAAACATACCTGTTTTTTAATGTGTTCGGGCAAGCACTGGCGTAATAAGCCCAGAAAAGAAGGCTCTGCAATAATCAGCAGTTGTTTAAATTTGTTGGCGTTATAGGCTTCTTCCAAATGCTCAGCCAACTGATGCGCAAAAATGTCTGCCTCGTGTTTTTTCGGGTCAGTCGGTTGTTCCAATGCATGCCTACTGCTCTGACCGCCTTTAACTCTTCCTGGCAAGTCGGTAGTGAGCTCTCGGGTATATAAACGGCCTTCTGTATGAGCAAGATCTCCTATTTCCTCTAAAGCGGACGAGGGCGTATCAGCAGTAAAGATACGGGCATGGGTGCTGTTAGCAACGAGTATCCAGGTTAGTTTCATGATTTTTTCTCCAAAGTAATGAACAGCAAACTTTTTTGTATATTTTTTAGGGCTTGGGTTGATCTTCTCGGATATGCCCCGTCATTTTTAGCTGTATCCGTAAATTCTCAAGCTCTTCTACCAAATCAAGTATCAAACCGATACCGGACAAATTAACACCCAAATCCCGCTGTAACCTCAGCGCTGAACGGACACGCACCAAATTTGAGCCAGAAAATCGCCATAAGCGTATTTCTGTTCCATGGGGTTCAAGGATGCCTTCTTCCACCAGACCGAGAACCCAATCGGCATGGACGCAGCAGGCTTTGCATAACTCACCCAGTGTTAAGCTATCTTCTTCAATGATGATGCCGGTATAAACTAATGATGGATCGTGTGAGCTCATCGAACTACCCCCCTATAGACTGACGCGGGTTAAAATCAAATGCTTGCTGCATATTTTGGTAAGCGGCCTTAGCTTGGTCTGTGGTTGCAGCCGGCAGAACAATTTGCAGCACCACATAGAAATCCCCGGGGGTTTTAGTGGGCAAACCTCGGCCTGCCAAACGCAATTTACCGCCTTGTCTGGAATTGGGTGGGATTTTCAGATCAACACTACCTTCCGGCGTAGGTACTTTAACTTTAGCACCTAACGCTGCTTCCCACGGCGTAACAGGCAGATCAAGATATACATCTGTTTCGGCCACACGATAAAGTGGATGGGCATTAAAGGCTATTTCAAGAAACAAATCACCGGCCTGACCGCTACCTATACCAGGGCTACCTTGGCCTGCCAGCTTGATAAGTTGCCCTGGTTTAATGCCCTTAGGTATTTTGACATTCAGGTTTCTGTGCTTTACCTGCACTTGGCCTTGGGCATTCATTTCAGGTGAACTTAATGTCACAGTGTGGGTTGCACCGTGATAACTGTCTTCCAGATTAATATGGATTTTGGCATGGCTGTCTTGTCCGCGCAGATGTTCGCCGTGCTGTCGTCCTGTGTGTGCAGATTGGAAGCCTTCACGCCCAAACAACTGTTCAAAGAAATCACTGAAGTCACCAGCATCACCACCAGTAAAGCCTCCGCCTTTAAATTCAAAGCCTTCATCCCAATTAGGTGGCGGTTTAAAATCCTGGCCGGATTTCCAGTTAGCGCCTAATTGGTTATAAGCCGCTCTTTTTTCAGGATCTTTAAGGACTTCATACGCTTCGCCTAATTCTTTAAACTTGGCTTCAGCATCGGCTTCCTTGCTAACATCGGGATGGTATTTACGTGCCAGTTTACGATAGGAACGCTTGACCTCATCTTGGCTGGCATCACGGGAAAGCGCCATGATTTTGTAATAATCTTTATATTGCATATTAATGGCCTACCTTAGCCTAATAAGTTTTCGTTAAAATTCGCCTTTGGAAAGCACATAATCCGGTGAGCGAATTTTTAATGTAATGCAGTAAGAACAGATCATCCCCCCTTAATCCTAAAAATCAAAGGTATTAATGCTTACTATTCTAATTCCAGTGAGTAATTTCCATAACATGCAGCATTATTAAGTTTTGCACGTTTATAAAGTGCATCTTGGGCGGCCTTAATGTTTTCCGGTTTTCCTTGCCACGTTTGCAGTACAGGTTGTTGCAGGGCGCGTCCGTAGGAAAAGCTCATGTGCCAAGGAGCATTGCCCGCCAGTGCATTAATGGCATTAAGATTTACCGTAGCTTCCTCAGGGCTTTGGCCACCGGACAGAAAATTAATTCCCGGCACCGCAGCAGGCACACAGCGACGCAACTGGGCAAGGGTTTTTTCGGCGATTTCAGCTGTGCTTACTTTTTGTAAGGCATCTGCACCTGGAACCACCATACTGGGTTTAAGCAGCATATATTCCAATAGCACTTGATGCCTATTTAAAGCCCGAAATACCGCCTGTTGGACGGCTTCCGTCACCTCAAAACAGCGCTCAATGCTATGGTCACCGTCTAACAGCACTTCCGCCTCCACAATAGGCACAATGCCCACAGACTGGCAAATAGCCGCATAGCGTGCTAATACCTCAGCATTGGCATCTATACCTAGCTGAGTGGGATTGCGGGGACTAATTAAATAGACTTCGCGCCATTTGGCGAAACGCGCGCCTTGTGCTTTGTAGCTTATTAAGCGTTCAGCCAGACCATCTAAGCCTTGGGTAATTAAATCCCCTGGCGCATTTGCTAATGGCAGCGTGCCTTTATCCACTTTAATGCCTGGCACAATGCCCTGCTCCGCCGCGACTTGCGGCAATGGCTTACCGCCGTCTGTTTGTTGGACTAGGGTTTCTTCAAACAAAATAACGCCACTGATAAATTCACCTAAACCGGGTGTAGTCAGTAATAAACAGCGATAGGCGCGGCGGTTTTCCTCTGTAGATTCTAGATTAATTGCCTTAAAGCGTTTTGCTATGGTGGGATCGCTTTCATCAGCGGCAAGGATGCCCTTACCCTTTACTACCAGATCATCAATAGTGGCTTGTAATTCAAGTTGTATGCTCATGATGAATCCCTCTGCTTTATGATAAGTATTTTATCGGCTAGCCATATTTAATTCAGTCTTGCATTGCTGTTTTTAATGCATCATCTACCTTCTCCAACCAAATAAACTGGAGTTGGTTCCTCACCGCTTCAGGTATTTCTTCAAAGTCGCGTTGGTTACGTGCGGGCAGCATGACAGTTTTAATCCCTGCCCTGGCAGCAGCAATTACTTTTTCTTTAATACCGCCAACCGGTAATACCAAGCCACGTAAACTGATTTCTCCGGTCATCGCGACATCATTGTGCACAGTACGTTCAGAAAGCGCAGAATAAAGGGCAGTAAACATGGCAACGCCTGCGCTGGGGCCATCTTTAGGAATGGCGCCTGCGGGAACATGGACGTGGATGTCATTTTTTTCAAACACCTCCGGATTTATACCCAATGCTTGGGCGCGTGACTTCACCAGACTTAAAGCGGCCTGCGCACTTTCCTTCATGACGTTGCCTAACTGCCCCGTCAAAATTAGGTTGCCTTTGCCCGGTATGCGTGTAGCCTCAATAAACAAAATATCGCCCCCCACCGGTGTCCACGCTAATCCGGTAGCAACACCAGGAAGGCTAGTGCGCATGGCGACATCGCTATCGAATTTTTTGGCGCCCAATAAACCAGGAATTTGTTCGCTGTCTATCTGCTCATTAACGCTAATGCCCTCGGCAATACGCATGGCAACATGACGAAAAACCGCGCCTATTTCACGCTCCAGATTTCTACATCCGGCTTCCCGGGTATAATCCTGAATAATAGTCAGTATGGCCGCATCGGTGATTGTGCATTGCTCAGCACTTAAACCATTACTTTCCAATTGCCGGTGTACCAGAAAACGTTTGGCAATCTGGAGTTTTTCATCGGAGGTATAACCGGTTAATTCGATGACTTCCATACGGTCGCGCAACGGTGCGGGAATGCTGTCTAACACATTGGCTGTGGCAATAAACATGACATGGCTCAAATCAAACGCTACCGCCAAATAATTATCTTGAAAAGTTGAATTTTGTTCAGGATCCAGCACTTCCAGCAAGGCTGACGAAGGATCACCATGAAAGCCTGCACCGAGCTTGTCCATTTCGTCGAGCATAAATACCGGATTATTGATGCCAGCCTTGCGCATGGACTGGATGATATTGCCGGGCAATGCACCGATATACGTGCGCCGATGTCCTCTAATCTCGGCTTCATCATGCAGGCCGCCAAGGCTAGCGCGGACAAATTCCCGGTCGGTTGCACGCGCTATACTGCGTCCCAGTGAGGTTTTCCCCACCCCTGGAGGACCTACAAAACATAAAATCGGGCTTTTGCCATTGGGATTTAATTTGCGCACAGCTAAGAATTCCAATATGCGCTGCTTGATTTTATCCAGGCCGTAATGATCTTCATTCAAAATTTCACGGGCTTTGGCAATATCAATCACCCCTGCACTGGCGACAGACCAAGGCAATTCGATAAGCCAATCCAGGTAGGTGCGTATCATAGAATATTCGCCGCTGGCATCCGGCATGCGCTGCAAACGCCCCAGCTCTTTCCGTGCCTGTTTTTCTACCTCTTCCGGCATTTTAGCCGCCGTAATGGCCTTGTTGAGTTCTTCAATTTCGGCATTGCTGCCTTCCTCTTCGCCCAGCTCCTTCTGAATGGCCTTCATTTGCTCACGTAAAACAAATTCACGCTGCCGCTGCCCCATGGTTTCTTGGGTTTGCTCGTTAATTTTGTTGGACAGCTGAAGCACTTCAATCTGGTAATTGAGTAATTCTAATAGCCGGTCAATACGCTCCTGTACATTAAAAAGCCCAAGCAGGGCTTGTTTATCATCGGGTTTTGAAACCAGGTAACTGGCAATCAAGTCAGCCAGCATACTCGGTGAAGTGATGGATTGAATGGCGTTGACCAGTTCAGCCGGCGTTTGTTGAGTTTGCTCCAGCACCTTAAGGGCTTTTTGTTTGAGCGTTATAACGCGTGCTTCAACGTTCTTGGAGCTTATTTCGGGTTCTTCGTAATGTTCACAGCGGGCGACAAAAAACGGGTAACCCGGTAAGAATTCCTGCACACGAAAACGCTGCACACCTTGGCAAACCACATGATGGCTGCCATCAGCTGCGGTTAAATAGCGTAAAATTTCCGTCACGGTTCCCACGGGGTGGAAATCATGAATACCGGGAGCTTCATCAGTTTCATGCAGCTGCATAAGCAAACCAACCGGTTTCTCGGAACGTATTGCCTGTTGTATCGCGGCAATAGAGGATTTACGGCCTATAACCAAGGGCAATACATTTTGTGGAAAAATTACCGTGCCTCGCATGGGCACAATAATCATAGCATCGTTGGGAATAGGCGGGAATGACTGCACCGTTTTGGGTTTTATATCTGAAGAGGGCTGTTCCTTTTCAGGGGGGCTGCCTAGAAGCTTGTTTTTCAAATCCTTGATGTGCATAAGTCGGCCTATCTTTTCCGAAGTGAAATTAATAAACAGCCATTTATAAATTCACGCGTGCCGACTTCAAAATGTCCAGCAGGCAAGTCTATGCACCGTTCAAAACGCCCATAGGGGATTTCTAGCCGACGAATCTGTGACTCTGCATTAACAGGTAAATGCCGCTGTCCTTCAATAATTAAATGGTCACCTTCCAGCGCTACCGTTAACTGTTCCGGAAATACCCCCGGCAGGGCAATCATAATTTTGAAGTCGTACTGCGTTTCGTAGATATCAACCGGCGGCTCCCAAGTCGGTCGCCTGGCGTTAATAACAGTGGGTCTAAAAAACTGTCGATGCAGCCGATCAGCCCGATCCAATATTTTGCAGGCATCCGCCCACATCCAGGTTTCCAAGTCACGTATCGGCATAATGTTTATTTAGGTTGTCAATTTACAAGCCACTACAGTCAGGGTAATCATTCAATCCCGCCTTTAAAAAAGCGGTGGACGCATACCGGTTAGACAGTAGTTTTTAGGATTTAATTTAATTTTTTTAAAAAAGATTAATAGCCGTAAGCTCATTTATGCGTTCCGTGCTAATACGGGAAATAATCCCTTGAGTCCGCTGGCAATAACTTCAATAGAAAGTGCCAGTAGTATTAACCCCATCAGCCGCGTACCGACATTAATGCCGGTTTGGCTCAGGTGGCTGCTTAACCATGAGGTGGCGCGTAATACACACCACAAAAGGCTAGCTACCACAATAATATCCAGCGTTATCATGAGGTAGTGATTTAAATCTTTACTACGTTGGGCATAAAGAATGACGGTGCTAATTGCACCGGGACCCGCTAACAAGGGAATTGATAAGGGTATTAGCGCAATGGATTGTGCAGTTTCGCCTTCTTTGGCTTCTGCTTTGTTTTGTACTATTTCACTGATTTTACCTTGCAGCATGGTCAGTGACATCAGCATCAGTACAATTCCACCGCCCACGCGAAAAGAGCTGATACTGATCCCAAAAAAAACCAGTACAGCTTCACCCATATAAAGTGCAATAAGTAATATGAAGGCAACAGACAAGGCGACTGTTCTGGCTATTGCTTTAAGATCAGACGCCTTATTGTGTGCGGTCATGGCGGCTATGACTGGCATAGCGCCCAAAGGGTCTACCACCGCCAACAGAGCGATAAATATTTTTAAATAATCCGTATATTCAAGCATAATTTTCGCGCCTAACAGTAAGGTCTGCAAAAAAGCGAATGTTCCTGGATTGGGCTAGTACTTAGTCAATTTTATTCTGTCGGATGTTGCAAAGACCTACGAGGTTTTAAAAACCTCGTAGGTCTGGAATTTACTCGATATTTAATGAATGACTAAGTACTAGTACTCGGTCAACTTTACTTTGTCGAGTACTATAAAATACTCCGTTCGTCCTGCGTCCTTCGGCATACTCAGGAGAGCCTTGACGAATGGCTCACCCTTTGGGTACGAACGGCCCTAAAATATCTGACCGGCAAATCAACACTGAACGAGTACCGCTCCGTAAGGACTTGGGAATAACGATGGTTAATATGCCATTATGGAAATCAGTAGTCATTTTGGCGGCATCACCAGAGCCAGGTAACGTTAATACCTGTTCAAACTCACCTGCAGAGCTTTCCCGATAACTGTGTTTGCCGTCTTTTTCATTTTTAGCAGTTTTTGTTTTAATGGCGATGCTCAAAATCCGATCGTCTAAATTTACCTTAATAGCTGATTCATCCGCAGTCGGCGCATTGACGGTGACGATGTACTGATCTGATTTTTCCTGTAACTCAGCATCAGATGTATTAATCAAGTTATCTTCTGCAAGGGCATTGATATTAAAACGTGAATAATTCAGAATTCGTTGTATTTTATTTTGCACGAACTGCATTTTCTGATAAAAATCCCATGAATTATCCTTTAACAATACTTCCTCGAAGGGTGATGTGGACAAAGATGATTCATGTCGAAAAGGTATTTGTAGTGGGGGCATAGTCAACCTGCCTTTTCCAAACGATTGATTAAGATTGCTGTTCACAATAACCATCGCATAAATCTGCATTCCTAATATAACAACAAAGGCTACAGCGGCCAGAGCCGCATAAGTTTTACCATTCATTTTAGTTTTCTCCTGAAACATATTAATGGCTGTAAAAACGACATTAATTGTTCCGCCACGTTCGATGTTATTTCTAACTAATAGCGCAAGTAATAACTACTTTTTGGGGCTGGTTATCGTTTCATGCGTTAACGCTGTGTTTGCATATTCTTTGGCGAGCGCATCATACTGCTTTGCCAGTTCTTCGTGATGTTGGCTTAGCTTGTCCTGGTTGGCTTTTTTATAATCTATGGCTAAAGATTTATGTTGCTGTGCCTGATTTTTATCGCGAATGGCATGTTCTCTAGCAAGACTGGCTTCTTTGGCATGCTCTTCCGGCGTAACGGCGTATTTTTGATGTACGGCAGGCGGCGCTATGATATTGGCGTGCTCTTCAAGAGGTGTTGGAACATGAATTGGGGACGCATCTTCTGCCAACAGTGGACCAAAAATAATGCCCAAACACGGCGCTAAGGCCAAGATGATAACTATCTTTGTTTTCATAAATAACGCCTCCTTATTTGATCGCATTGCTTTACATTTATTCTGTGTAATAACCCCAGGAAATATAGGCCTGTGGCTGAACATTCGTAAAAAAAATGGGAGGCAAGCGATCATCAAAATTTTAAGATCATCTTGATTCTAATCTATGCGCTTTAAGGCCGCCGTCCCAGCATTAGGATCGACGACCTGGTCTAGCTGAGTTTATTGATTTATACGCCTGACAACATTGAACGGATTAATTGCACAATTGCCGGCAATATTGCAACACTGTAGGTCGCCGCTGTATATTTCAGCGGCTGCCCCTGTCTTTTTGAAAGTCGCGGCGTAGGCACCTGACTCGGCAATGACAACCGTAAACGCGGACGGTACGCCATTATCCGTCGCATCAACCGCTTGGCGAGTGGGGAAGCTGTCATGGCCAATAGCCACTTGCATATTAACGCCGACGGGATTGGGGTTTTGGCGATCATTCACCCGAGCCCGGCCACCACTGCCTGCAGGGCAGGTAAAAGTGAAGGCATCAACGGTGTTGCCATTTCCTAAGGTTTGAATGCCCGTGTTAACAGCCATTGCTGAAGACCCAATACCCATTCCGGCCACCATTGATAACGCTGTAGCCATATTTTTGAGATTTTTCGTGTTCATTGTAAATTTCTCCTGCCGCTAGAAAATCTGACGGCCATATAGTATTAACAAGAAAAAACGACTTCTTATGCCTATCCTGGCATGATCAACGCAGGCACAAAAAAGTATGCCTATGCTGTTTTGGGTATTTTTCAATCTTGCGACGATAATTGAAAAATTACGATGTTTTACTGGCCTAGTACTCAGTCAATCTTACATTGTCGAGTACTATGAAATACTCCGTTCGTCCTGAGCTTGTCGAAGGACTTGTGGTTCATGGTTCGACAAGGCTCTCATGGGTTTGTCGAATGTCTCACCACGAACGGTTTTTAAAATATCTGACTGACAAAATAAAATTGACTGAGTACTAGATTACTGGCCCATAGCATCGCTTTTTACCCATAAAACTGAAAATATAAAGTGTAACAATTTATAACTTAAAGCATGAATTCTTGTTCTGCGGCAAACCAGTCTTCAAGCTCATGCCCTGGATCAAAGCCTCTGTTTTCGGCTTTATAATAAGCCAGCTCGGAAATTTTAGCATCGCGATCGGGAAGGCAAATTGCTGAGTCAGACGAATTGCTACTGTCCGTATTGCGCTCCATATCCGGGTTTATATTGTCAGATTCCGGCATGGTTTCAACACCGTTTGAACTTCGTGCTGGCATATCAGGTTCCAAGGTTTGGGCTTTACTATCAGAAAAATTTGCCGCTTCCAGTTGGGATTTTTTCGTTTTTGGGGTTGTAGCTTCAGTCTTTTTCATTCTATTTCTCCCATACCACGGAATATAAAATTAAATTAAAGATAGTTATTGAGTTTTGGATAGCGCCCTACAAAACAATGCAAGTCAGTAAGATCAATAAGTTGAGGTACTTGTTTTTCAACTTTATAGTTTGCAAATATTCTATGAATCGATGGGTTAGAAGTAGAAATGTGCATAATATTACTCACCTGCATTGATTTGTAGAGCCTATCGCATTTTTTCTTTGGGAAAGATTATTAAAACAGCATTATTTAAACAATCTTTTAATTAATCTTTCAAAGAAAAGCTCAACACTTACAATTAATGTACTAATAGATAGTTTATGGGTGATAAAGATAAGTGGCAAGGCCGCAAAAAGGTAAAAAAATAAGTATAAAGTGGGTAGGGCAAATAACCATTTTTTTAGAGATGTAAGGGTGTTACAGGGCTTGCCTAAGAAAATGTGATAAAAAAAAATGCGGGGAATCCTTATGCGGCCGCTACGGTGGAGAAATTACCCCAATAGTTTTCCCACTCACCATTAGCTCTTACACACGTAGTGTTAAACTTAACGCGCGGACTGTCGAAAAAGCGGTTCCGGTGGAAGTTGAGAAATATTCAGCAAGAGATAAAGTGGTTTCCACCTGGTTGTTATTGGTATCGATATGAAAATAGAAATTCAATCATAGCTGAAATAACGAAGGCATTAACTACTCCTGAAGCTGCAATCCCTTATGTGACAAGTGCTCTTTTTGGTGATTCTGGGCAAGAATGTCAAGAACAGTTAAATTCATTCAGCGAGTTTGCCAATAAGTTAAGTCGTTACTGACCATGAATAAAATTTCTATTGTTAATTATGACTGAAGACCAACTGGAACAAGAAACCCTAGGCTGGCTGATGGATGTCGGCTACAAACCCATATACGGCATCGATATTGCCATTGATGGCATTAACCCTGAACGCAGTAATTATGTGCAAGTAGTGTTGGTCGAACGCTTACGCCAAGCAATCTACAAACTGAATTCATCGATTCCCTTGGTTGCCCGTGAAGACGCTTTAAGGCAAGTGTTAAACCTGGATACGCCCGTTTTGTTAGCCGCTAACAGACATTTTCACCGCTTGCTGGTGAATGGCGTTCCGGTGCAATGCCAAAAAGACGGCGAAACCCGTGGCGATTTTGTCCGCTTGGTTGATTTTACCGATGTCGCCGCCAATGAATGGTTAGCGGTCAATCAGTTTTCTATTAAAGGTGCAAAATATACCCGTCGCCCCGACATCATACTTTTTATCAATGGCTTGCCATTGGTACTGCTGGAGCTAAAGAATCCGGTCGATCAACACGCCGATATCTGGAAAGCCTTTGCCCAGTTACAAACCTATAAAGAACAAATCCCCGATGTTTTCCAGTACAACGAAATACTGGTCATTTCGGATGGCACGCAAGCACTCATGGGATCGTTGTCTGCGGACTCAGAACGTTTTATGGCGTGGCGCACCATTAACGGCGTGGAACTTGATCCACTCGGCCAGTTTAATGAACTGGAAACCTTGATAAGAGGGATTCTGGCGCCAGCCTATCTGTTGGATTATTCGCGTTTCTTTGTGCTGTTTGAAGATGATGGCACACTGATCAAGAAAATTGCCGGTTATCATCAGTTCCATGCCGTGCGTTTTGCTATTACGCAAGTGGTAGACGCTTCCCGTCCCGGTGGCAATCAAAAAGGCGGTGTAGTTTGGCATACCCAAGGCTCAGGTAAAAGTATCACTATGACCTGCTTTGCTGCCCACGTAATGCGTGAAGCGGCAATGGAAAACCCAACCATTGTTGTCATTACCGACCGCAATGATCTAGACGGGCAATTGTTTGGTGTATTTTGCCTGTCGCAGGATTTATTGCGCGAGCAGCCGGTGCAAGTAGCAACCCGTCAGGATTTACGGCGTGTGTTAGCCAATCGCCCGTCAGGGGGCATTGTGTTTGCCACTATCCAGAAATTTATGCCGGGTGAAGATGAAGATAGCTTTCCGGAGCTATCAGATCGGCATAATATCGTCGTCATTGCCGATGAAGCACACCGTACTCAGTATGGGTTTACGGCAAAATTGAAGACTGCTCTGTCCGTAGGTCGGGTTAGCCTGCAAGGCGTAACCCGACAAGATTATCAACCTGCAAATAACAAGCTTGCCGACAATAATGGTCTGTTAAAGGCCGCCGAAGAGCCAGCCAGCTATATCACACGCTACCAGGTCGGCTACGCCCAACATTTGCGCGATGCCTTACCCAACGCAACCTTTGTGGCTTTTACGGGCACACCTGTTTCCGCCGAAGACCGTGATACCCGCGCTGTGTTTGGCGAGTACATTCACATCTACGATATGCAGCAGGCACGGGAGGATGGCGCGACAGTGGCTATTTATTTTGAATCACGCTTGGCAAAACTGGGCTTAAAGCATGAAGCCTTACCCGACATTGATGAAGAAGTGGATGAACTGGCGGAAGATGAGGAAGAAGACCAACAAGCCCGCCTCAAAAGCCGATGGGCAGCGCTCGAAAGCATCGTCGGTGCTGAACCGCGTATTCACCAAGTAGCGGAAGATTTAGTGACGCACTTTGAAGAACGCAGCAAGGCGCAATCTGGCAAAGCGATGGTGGTCGCCATGAGCCGTGAAATCTGCGTGCACTTGTATAATGCGATTGTAGCTCTTCGACCCGATTGGCACGAAGAAGACCCCGAACGTGGTGCCATCAAAATTGTCATGACCGGTTCTGCAAGTGATAAGCCCTTGCTGCGCCCGCATATCTATTCTAAGCAAACCAAAAAACGGCTGGAAAAACGTTTTAAAGACCCCGGATGATTCCTTGCGCATGGTGATTGTCCGCGATATGTGGCTAACCGGATTTGATGCGCCTTGTGTGCATACCCTGTACGTGGACAAACCTATGAAAGGCCATAACCTGATGCAAGCGATTGCCAGGGTTAACCGGGTATTCCGAGATAAACAAGGGGGCTTGGTGGTCGATTACATCGGCATTGCCAATGACCTGCAACACGCCTTAAGGGAATACACCGCCAGTAAAGGACGTGGACGACCTACCGTTGATGCCCATGAGGCCTATGCTGTGCTGGAAGAAAAACTGGATATTTTGCGTTCCCTCTTGCACGAGTTTGATTACAGTGGTTTTTTAACGAGTGGTCATCGCTTATTAGCGCAAGCGGGAAATCATGTTTTAGGTTTACATGATGGCAAAAAGCGCTTTTGTGATACCGCCTTGGCCATGTCCAAAGCGTTTACCTTGTGCTGTACCTTGGATGAAGCAAAAGCCGTGCGGGAAGAAGTCGCCTTCCTGCAGGCCGTTAAGGTGTTGCTGACCAAAAAAGATATTAGCAGTAAAAAGAAAACCAATGAAGAGCGTGAACTCGCTATTCGGCAAATTATCGGCTCTGCGGTAGTATCGGAAGAAGTGGTCGATATTTTTAGTGCCGTGGGACTCGATAAGCCGAATATCGGCATCCTGGATGAAGGCTTTTTGAATGATGTGCGTAATTTGCCGGAACGCAATCTGGCGGTGGAATTATTGGAGCGGTTATTGGAAGGCGAAATCAAAGCCCGGTTTGCCACCAATGTCGTCCAGCACAATAAATTCTCAGACTTGCTGACTAACGTCATCAAGCGTTACCAGAACCGCGCCATCGAAACCGCACAAGTGATTGAAGAACTTATCGACATGGCCAGGAAATTTCGGGAAGCCGCTGCAAGGGGAGAGGCACTTGGTTTGACTGAGGATGAAATGCGTTTTTATGATGCCCTGGTAGATAATGAGTCTGCCGTCCGTGAGCTATCCGATGAAATTTTAAAGAAAATTGCCCACGAACTCACCGAAAATCTGCGACAAAACATAACCGTTGATTGGTCGGCACGGGAAAGTGTAAGGGCAAAATTAAGGTTAATGGTAAAGCGGATATTGCGGAAATATAAATATCCGCCGGATCAGCAAGACTCAGCAGTTGAGCTGGTGTTACAACAGGCGCAGGCTTTGGGGGAGGCTTGGATTTGAAGCTATATTGCTTTAAGTGTACAACCACATTACGAAAAAAACTGAAGGTAGAGCGGTTAAATCATCGTACCCGATTCCGTTGGCTGTGCAAAGCAGTCTTTAAACTACCGGCTGGAGTTGAATTGTTTATAGATAATGAATATCAGGTACCAGCTAACTAAGGGATTGCTGTTTAATTGGGTTTTTAGTATCCCATCGTAAGAGATACGGCAAATAACTGAAAAAGTAAGGAGGTGATGGAAGAAAATTTTTGTCAAAAATGACATAAAGTAAGTTTGACTCAAGGCCACTTTAATCGAGTGGCTTTTTTGCTTGGAGATTTTAGAGTGGGCTGACAAAATACAATCTTTTATATGATGCCCGGCATTTCAGGCCGTCAAGATTGTTCTTACAGTCCGGTGGTAAATATCCTGCTGGTAATTGATTGCGGCAGTTATTACAAATTGAATTTACTGTAATCAAATTCAAAGTGTACCCGTATGAGTACCCCGAAAACGCCATTTTCCCAATTCCAGAAAACAGCCATTTCATAACCCTTTGAATAAATTGGTCGGAACGACAGGATTTGAACCTGCGACCCCTTGTCCCCCAGACAAGTGCGCTACCAAGCTGCGCTACGCTCCGACAGAATGAATATAATGTGCATAAAATATTACAAGGCGTACCGTAATGACACAAAGTTAGCTATTGTACTACAGTCGACCCAGGGCTAACGTAATATCTAATTAAGTAAAATCAGAATATCTTCTAGTCCACTAATCATTTGATCGATCAATTTTTTACTGCGCGCCGAATCTTCCTTGGTCTCATCGCTGGTTAGATGCGCTTTAGCACCACCAATGGTATAGCCTTGCTCATAGAGTAATGATCTTATCTGACGGATCATCAATACATCATGTCTTTGATAATAGCGCCGATTGCCTCGCCGCTTGACAGGACTCAACTCCACAAACTCTTGTTCCCAATAACGTAGCACATGCGGCTTAACACCGCATAGCTCGCTAACCTCACCTATAGTGAAATAGCGTTTTGCCGGTATAACCGGCAGTTCGTTATTGTTACTCGGCTCCAGCATAAGCTTCTACTCGTGCTTTAAGTTTTTGACCTGACCTAAATGTTACCACACGACGTGCGGTAATAGGTATTTCTTCACCTGTTTTTGGATTTCGGCCAGGACGGCTGTTTTTATCACGTAACTCAAACTTGCCAAAGCCGGATAATTTAACTTGTTCGCCATGCTCCAAAGAACCTTTTATTTCTTCGAAAAACATTTCTACCATGTCTTTCGCTTCACGCTTATTTAAACCCAGCTCATCAAACAGCTTCTCGGCAAAATCTGCTTTTGTTAATGCCATGAAATCAATCCCTCAGTTTTGCATTTAATTTATTGGTCAATGTTTCTAACACTCTGTTAAATATAGCATCTATATCAGAATCTGCTAGTGTTTGTGAATTATTTTGCATGGTTAAGCTCAATGCAACGCTTTTGCAACCCTCCTCAACGCCTTTGCCGCGGTAAATATCAAAAACTACCACGTCTTGCAGGCTTTGTTCGTTGCCACCTTTAATACAAGCGATCAATGCAGCAATTGCCACATCTTCCTTAACGATTAACGCCATATCACGACGTACAGAAGGATATTTGGATAAAGACTTAAACTTAGGAGGTTGTTTTTTGAGGATAAGTTCCTGATCGACTTCAAACAGGAAAACTTGTGTATCAAAACCTAGCTGTTTCTCCAGATGCGGATGTAGCATGCCCAGAAGCCCTATATTATCACCTTTTTCAGATAAAATGGCAGCAGTTTGTCCAGGATGTAACGCGGGGTGTTGCGCCGGTACAAATTGTGCCGAACAACCCAGCAAAGCAAAGATAGCCTCTACATCTGATTTCATATCAAAAAAATCAACTTTACGGTTTTTTTCGCCCCATTGCTCAGCAGTAGCAGTGCCCAAAATTAAACCAGCGAGCATTTTTTGCTGCTGGGTTTGACCCGCTTGGTTAACAAAACGCAAGCCAGTTTCGAACATTCGCACCCGATTTTGCTGGCGATTAGTGTTATATAACGCCGTCTTTAGCAAACCACACCACAAGGTCGTGCGCATTACCGACAATTCCGATGAAATCGGATTTTGCAAACGCACGCAAATATCATCTGGCGCTACCGCACGCTGTATGTCTTCATCAACAAAGCTGTAAGTAATCGCTTCCTGATAGCCACGGTCTACCAACAAGTGTTTTACGCGGTTAATATCCAGTAATGTTTCTGTAGCCAGACCCAACTTAGAGCGCATTAATAAGCTACTGCTCGGCAGGTTGTTATAGCCGTAAATGCGAGCGATTTCTTCGATTAAATCCGCTTCAATGGCGATGTCGAAACGAAAGCCCGGCGGTGTCACCTGCCAGCCATCGGCATCTGAGTTTATGACCATGCCCAAGCGTTGGAATATATCGATGACTTCTGCATCTTGAAAATCGCACCGCAAGATTTTTTGCAGGCGTTGTTTTCTAAGATATAAACTCGGACGCGCAGGCAAATACTGTTCAGTCGTCACCTCGGTGATTGGTCCTACACTACCACCAGCAATCGCAACAATTAATTGCGTGGCACGTTCAATGGCGCGTGTTTGCAAGGTCGCATCCACACCCCGTTCAAATCGGTGTGAAGAATCGGTGTGCAAACCGTAGCGCCGCGCTTTACCGGCCAACTGTAGCGGTGCAAAAAAAGCACATTCCAGAAAAATATTTTGCGTTGCATCACTGACGGCCGAATCATTGCCGCCCATCACACCGGCAACAGCCAGCGCCCTTGTGTCATCAGCAATAACCACGGTTTCTGTATCAAGTTTTATCTCTTGACCATTCAATAACGTTAATGCTTCATCTGTCTGCGCATAACGCACAGTCATCTTGCCATTAAGTTTGTCCGCATCAAACGCATGTAAAGGCTGTCCCAACTCGATTAACACGTAGTTGGTGACATCCACCAACGGCCCCAAGCTTCGCAGGCCAGAACGACGCAAGCGCTCCTGCATCCATAACGGCGTTTCCGCTTTAGGGTTGACGTTTTTAATCAACCGTCCCAAATAACGCGGACAGGCTTCCGGCACAGCAACAACGACCGATAACACATCTTGGTGTTGTACGCCAACTGGCTCAACCTGAGTGATAGCCCAGTCCATTTGAGCATTTGTGTAGACAGGCTCATTCAAGTAAGGGATAGACCAATCCATTTTGTTGAGTATGGCAATCTCACGGCCCAACCCTTCAACGCTCAAGCAATCAGCTCTGTTCGGTGTTAAGCTGACTTCAATAATCGAGTCATTCAGGCTCAGATAGTCACGAATATCAGTACCCACCGGCGCATCCGCAGGCAGCTCCAGCAAACCTTCTGCGCTGGTTGCAATACCCAGCTCTTTGGCTGAACACAACATGCCCAAGGATTCCTGACCACGTAGCTTGGATTTTTTGATCTTAAAATCACCGGGCAGTTCCGCACCTACTAATGCCGCTGGGATTTTTAACCCTACACGTACATTGCTGGCACCGCAGACAATTTGCAAAGGCGCATCGCCTCCGACATTAACCTGGCATACACGCAAGCGATCCGCGTCGGGATGTTGTTCTAAAGACAGCACCTCACCGACCACTACACCGCTAAAATCGGCAGCGGCAGGCGTTACTGAATCGACTTCCAGCCCCGCCATTGTCAGTTGCGCGACCAGTTCTTCTGTGCTAATCGCAGGATTAACATACTCTCTTAACCAGGCTACACTGATTTGCATAACGTCAGAATTCCTGTTGGTCGCTTAATTAAATTGTTCTAAAAATTTCAGGTCGTTTTCAAAAAACAACCGCAAATCATTGATGCCATAGCGCAACATGGCCAGACGTTCCACGCCCATGCCAAAGGCAAAGCCAGTGTATTTTTCGTCGTCGATATTAACCGACTTAAATACTTCAGGGTGGATCATGCCGCAGCCCATTACTTCCAGCCAACCGGTCTGGCTACACACACGGCAGCCTTCACCGCCACACATCACGCATTCAATATCCACTTCGGCGGACGGTTCGGTGAACGGAAAATACGACGGCCTGAAACGCACCTGGATGTCTTTTTCAAAAAAGGCACGTAAAAATTCATACACCACGCCTTTTAAATCGGCAAAGCTGACATCGGTATCGACTAGAAAGCCTTCTACCTGATGGAACATCGGTGTGTGGGTAATGTCGGAATCACAGCGGTAGACGCGGCCTGGCGCTATCACTTTCAACGGTGGTGTTTGCGATTCCATCACCCGAATCTGTACCGGCGACGTATGGGTACGCAGCACGGTGTGGGCATCAAAATAGAAAGTATCGTGCATGGCACGGGCAGGGTGATGTGCCGGAATATTCAAGGCTTCGAAATTATGGTAATCATCCTCAATTTCGGGGCCTTCCACTACTTCAAAGCCGACGCTGGCGAAAATTTTATTAATGCGATTCAGCGTGGTGGTAATCGGGTGCAAGCCACCACTGCTTTGGCCACGGCCAGGCAGGGTGACATCCACACGCTCACCGGCTAAACGTACAGCCAATGCCGCTTGTTGCAACACGTCTTTTTGTGCTTCTAGCTGGGCTTGTAGCTGGTCTTTGGCTTGGTTGATGACTTGGCCAACGGCCCGGCGTTGTTCAGGCTCAAGGCTACCCAGCTCTTTCATTTGCAGGGTCAACAGGCCTTTTTTGCCAAGATAATGCACGCGCACCTGATCGAGTTGTTCAAGATCATTGACAGCGCGCAGCGCTTGCAATGCCTGTGCGAGAATTTCTTCTGGAGTAGCGGACACGGTTTAGCTCGCGAGTGATTCGAGATAAAAAGAAAAGGGCTTAACGCCCTTATTCCACCTTAATCTTTTAACAAGAAAAAGGTGGAAAATCAAGAGATTATTCAGATAAGAATAATCTTTAAGCCTTAAGGTTTGCTTTGGTGCGCTTTGGCAATCTCAGCAATTTTTCCGAAAGCGTCGATATCACGTACCGCGATATCCGCCATGACTTTACGGTCAATGGCTACATTGGCTTTAGTCAAGCCATTGATCAATCGGCTGTACGAGATACCATACAGTCGCGCTGCCGCATTGATACGTACAATCCACAAGGCGCGGAATTGACGTTTTTTCTGTTTGCGATCGCGGTAAGCATACTGTCCCGCTTTAATGACGGCTTGCTTGGCAACGCGGTACACGCGGCTACGGGCACCATAATAGCCTTTAGCTTGCTTTAAAATCTTTTTGTGTCTTGCTCTGGCGGTTACGCCACGTTTAACTCTAGGCATCTTCTATACTCTCAGCTGTATGGCATCATGCGTGCAACCATACGAACATCGGATGCGTGAACGGCAGCGGGTGAACGTAACTGTCTTTTACGTTTGGTTGATTTTTTGGTCAAAATATGACGCTTGTGCGAATGCGCACATTTAAAACCGCCGGAGCCAGTACGCTTAAAGCGTTTGGCCGCGCCACGGTGGGTCTTGATTTTTGGCATTTGTTTGCTCCACAAAATTAAAATGACTAAATCCTTGAGATGAAACCCTCTAAGGCAAAATGCATGGCCCTGGAGAATTTTTAGCATACCCAAAGGTATACTTGATCGGTCATCCTGACCAATCAGTTCAGAAGCCTGGGCTTCTAAATTAGGGTATCTTGTTCAAAAAGAACACAGAAACGCGAATTATAACGGATGCGCACGCATAAGATTTATGTATCCGTGCAATCAGACGCAGATTGAGTTGATATTAGCAACCTCAACACCGTATTGCTGGGGTTCGTTACCTTACCCCAAACAAACTACAGAATTAATCGGTCTTACAAAAACCGTTTAAATAATAGTTATTTTTTCTTTCTAGGTGCCATCACCATCACCATCTGGCGACCTTCCATTTTGGGGAATTGCTCAACCAAGGCAATCAGCTCAAGCTCTTTTTCCAGACGTTTCAGCACATCCATGCCGATTTCGCGATGCGCCATTTCCCGGCCACGATAACGCACGGTAATTTTAGTTTTATCGCCATCGTTTAAGAATTTGGTCAGGCTTTTCAGTTTAACCTGAAAATCGCCTTCGTCTGTACCAGGCCGGAATTTAATTTCCTTGACCTGAATTTGCTTTTGCTTCTTTTTGGCAACCGCCAGTTTCTTGTTTTGCTCGAACTGGAACTTGCCGTAGTTCATTATCTTACAAACCGGAGGATCCGCGTTTGGCGATATTTCTACTAAATCTAAATCAGCAGCATAGGCAACTTGTCTAGCTTCATCTATTGAGATTATTCCCAATGCCTCACCGTCTACACCTGTTACCCTCACCCGTCTTGCAGTGATGGCATCATTCAGGCGCGTTTCATCTTTTTTAGCAGCGATATCTTAATCCTCCAAATATGTATTATTTTCTATCTGCAATCTCTACTTTTAACCTTTCGGTGTACTCAGCCATTGACAGACTTCCTAAATCTTCACCTTTTTGCGTGCGTACGCTAAGGGTGTTGGTTTCCAATTCTTTGTCACCCACAATCAACAAGTATGGCACACGCTGCATGGAATGCTCGCGGATTTTAAACCCGATTTTTTCATTTCTCAAGTCTATTTTTACCCGCACGCCTTGTAGCTCTAATGCTTTATGGATTTGTGCTGCATAATCAGCATGTCGATCAGCAATATTTAACACGATGGCTTGCACTGGCGATAACCAAACAGGGAATGTACCCGCATGTTGTTCGATCAAAATGCCGATAAAGCGTTCCAGCGATCCCAGTATAGCCCTATGCAGCATAACCGGCACTTGGCGCGTACTGTCTTCATCAATATAGCTGGCACCTAAGCGCCCAGGCATAGAAAAATCCACCTGAATGGTGCCGCATTGCCAGACACGGCCTATGCAATCTTTCAGGGAAAATTCAATTTTTGGCCCATAGAACGCGCCTTCACCAGGCTGCAAATCCCACTTTAAATTTTTGGTGTTCAGCGCCAATTCCAGCGCACTTTCTGCCTTGTCCCACACGCTGTCGTCGCCAACGCGATTTTCAGGACGGGTCGATAATTTAATAATAACGTCTTCAAATCCGAAATCTTTGTAAACATCAAACAACATGTCGATAAATGCCGAGACTTCGTCCTGAATTTGCGCTTCGGTGCAGAAGATATGCGCGTCATCTTGCACAAAGTTACGCACCCGCATCAGGCCGTGTAAAGTGCCTGAAGGTTCATTACGATGGCAAGAGCCAAATTCGGCCAGCCGGATCGGCAAATCGCGGTAACTTCTTAAGCCTTGGTTATAAATTTGAACATGGCACGGGCAGTTCATCGGCTTGATGGCGTAATCACGATTTTCCGAATGCGTGGTGAAAATCATGCTGCCAAACTTGTCCCAATGGCCGGACTTTTCCCACAGCGAACGGTCGACCAGTTGCGGGGTTTTCACCTCGCCGTAACCGTTGACACGCAATTTGTCACGGATATATTGCTCAACTTGCTGATAAATGATCCAGCCTTTCTCGTGCCAAAACACCATGCCGGGCGCTTCTTCCTGGCTGTGGAACAAATCCAGTGCCTTGCCTAATTTGCGGTGGTCGCGCTTTTCAGCTTCTTCCAGGCGGTGCAAATGGGCTTGCAAGTCTTTTTTATCGCCCCACGCTGTGCCGTAAATACGTTGCAGCATTTCGTTATTGGAGTCGCCACGCCAGTACGCGCCAGCAATCTTCATTAATTTAAATGCTGTCAGCTTGCCTGTGCTAGGTACGTGCGGACCACGGCATAAATCGGTAAATCCACCTTGTTCATACAAGGATAAATCTTGGTCGGCAGGGATGGATTCAATGATTTCCGCTTTGTAAGCTTCGCCTTGTGCCTTAAAAAACGCAACTGCATTATCTCTGGACATCACGGAACGGCTAATCGCCAAATCTTCGGCGACCAGCTTTTGCATCTTGTCTTCAATCGCTACCAAGTCTTCCGGTGTAAACGGCCTGTGGTAGGAAAAGTCATAGAAAAAACCGTTTTCAATGACAGGGCCAATGGTGACTTGTGCATCAGGAAACAGTTGCTTAACGGCTTGCGCCATTAAATGTGCGGTTGAATGGCGGATAACATCCACGCCGTCTTCATCTTTTGCGGTAACGATTTGCAAGCTTGCATCGCTGTCGATCACCGTACTGGCATCAACCAGTTTGCCGTCCACCTTACCGGCCAAAGTCGCTTTAGCTAAACCGGTTCCAATGGAACGCGCAACATCCATCACAGTGACAGCGCTGTCAAAGTGTCGTTGGGAACCGTCAGGAAGGGTAATTACAGGCATTTTCTATCAAAGCTCAAGAGTCTAAATAAAAAAGCACTGCTAAAACAGTGCTTGAAATCTTTTAACATGACAGTCGGCACAACTATTGACTATCACGAATATAACAAATAATTTTACAAGTAATAACAGGCAATTGCAATGTCTATCTCTTGGGTTGGCTTTTTAATCGATACAAAGCCGAAATATCCTCATCACCAAAACCCTGCGCCATCAATTCAGCGTAATGCTCTACCGTCATATCCGACAATGGCAATTCAAAACCAATTTGCTTAGCCATGTGCTGGCAGATCTTTAAATCCTTATGATGTAAACGCAATTTAAAACCCGGTTTAAACGTACCGTTAGCCATAGTTAAACCGCGTTTATCCAAAAACCAATTGCCCGCTGCGCCGCCCGCAATCACTTCTATTACTTTTTCCATCGGCAAGTTTTGCGCCTGTGCAAACGCCAACGCTTCCGTTACCGCCTGATTAATCCCTGCACACATCACTTGGTTTACTGCTTTAGTCGCCTGCCCTGCACCTGTTGCGCCCATATACATAATACGTGTCGCAATGGATTGTAGAATGGGCATAATTTTTTGCAAAGCAGCTTCATTACCGCCGACCATCATCGCCAATGTGCCGTTTTTAGCACCTTCCACACCACCTGAAACCGGTGCATCCAGAAATTCCACCTGTTTTTCGGCCAAGATCTTAGCGGCTTGTTGGGCTGTAGCGCTGCTGACCGTGGACATATCCACCACAATTGCACCCGATTTGATGGTTGTCGCGATAGCATTCACCATCTCTAGCACATCGGTATCGGCAGAGACACATAAAAAGATCACATCAACTTGAGCAGCCAAATCCTCGGGTTGAGCAACTGCGATAACGCCCAAAGCCTTTGCCAAACTTTCGGCTTTCTCTGTAGTACGATTGTAGACCGCCGTTAAAAACCCGGCCTTGGCAAGGTTACTGGCTATACCCACACCCATGCCACCCAAACCGATAAAGCCGACTTTCATATTAACTCCCAAGATAGGTATAGGATCTTAAGCCAGCAATTCTTGTTCATAGTCTTACCGAGGTGGTTTCAATTACGCGGCACGTTCTTTAAGCCATTCTTTCAACGCATCATTCATGCGGGTTTGCCAACCTTTACCGGTCGCTCGAAAAGCCTCTAAGACGCTGTTATCAACCCGTAACGCAATCTGTGTTTTGTCAGAACCGCTAGGTCTACCACGCCTTGCTTCCATTGCTACAATGCCAGCAAGCAATTCTTCTTTTGTTGCGGGGCGCTCGTCTTCGTCAATACCATCCCAGACAAAATTTGCTGATTCCGGTATGTTGCGGATAGCGGCTAACACCTCTTCACGACTCATTGTATTTGTTTTTGAGCCAGTCATAGTAAACCTCTCTTTCGTTACTGCCTGCACGGCGAAAACTAATAGTCCGTGTTGAATTATCACGTTTAACATGAACTACTGTCAGCACAGCCAAAAATCCTAATGTGTATGAAATAGATTGAACACGTCTTTCATCGTTTCGGATAGTCAATAGATCAAGGCGATAAATTGATTCAAGCACCTCTAGCATCAGCAAAATCCAAGCCATGCTTAATCAGATTAGACTGCCGCTTTGCTTCATCCCAAGTAAGCTCTGTTTTCATATCAATAATTGTATATGCAACTATTTTGTGCGTCAATGTTGCTATAACAGTTTTTGGCTTAACGGTGGGGAGTGCCCGATACCACGCAAGACTTTCGTATCATTGCCCAAGATAGGTATAAGACTTTAAGCCCGCCAGCAATTCCTGTTCATAATCTTGCCGTTGCTGTACGGTCAGATTGCTATTGGCCAGTTTTTGCCGGTACGAAGTGATCAGCTCTTCGCTGCTGATATGCACATAATCCAGCAATTCAGACACATCCTCACCTTCTTGCAGGTCGTAAAAATGATAACCCTTACTGTCGATCTGGACATTGATTGAATGGGTATCACCAAACAGATTATGCATATCGCCGAGAATTTCCTGATACGCACCGACCATAAAAAAGCCGATCAAATACGGTTGCTTGCTGTCGATGGCATGAATTGGCAAGGTTTTTTCAATATTCTGGCCATCAATATACTGGTCAATACGGCCATCGGAATCACAAGTTAAATCTTGAATAACGGCACGGCGCGTAGGTTGTTCGTCCAAACGGTGGATGGGCATAATCGGAAAGATCTGGCCAATACCCCAAATATCCGGCAAGGATTGGAACAGCGAAAAATTGCAAAAAATCTTGTCGGCCAGTTTTTCGCTTAGCTCTTTTTGTATGGTCGCTTCGCTTTGGCTGCTGGGGTTTAATTGCGCTTTAATTTGCTGACAAGTCATCGCATAGGCATTTTCCGCGTCTGCCAGTTCGTTGATGGTTAACACATCCTGGGTAAATTGCGCCCGCGCCTCGGCGATGGCAAAGCTGGCATCGTGGTAGCATTCCACCAAATGGGTCGCCGCTGGTAACGCTTGTACCGGCTCTTGATGGCCGTACACCGATTCCACATCGGTGACATTGGTAATGAGTACCGCATGGTGCGCGGTGAGGGCACGGCCGGACTCCGTGATAATATCAGGCTGCGCCACTTGTTTGGCCGCGCAGATTTCTGCAAAGCTGCGCACGATGTTTTGTGCATATTCTTCCAGGCTGTAGTTAATCGACGATTCACGGCGCGAACGGCTGCCATCATAATCTACGCCCAAACCACCACCGGCATCGACGATTTTAATCGGCGCACCCAAACGGTGCAGCTCGCTGTAAAACTGTCCCGCTTCACGCAAGGCGATTTTAATGTCGCGGATATTGGCAATTTGTGAGCCCATGTGAAAGTGCATGAGTTGCAAGCAATCCAGTAATCCCGCTTGTTTAAGGCGCTCGACCAGTTGCAGAGCTTCGTGGGCATGCAGGCCAAATTTGGATTTTTCGCCGCCGCTGTTTTGCCACTTTCCGGCGCTGATGCTGGACAAGCGCACCCGCACACCCAGTTGTGGCCGTACCTCCAATCGCGCCGCTTCTTCGATAATAAACTCCAGCTCCAGCGGCTTTTCAATAACCAAATACAAATCCAGCCCCATTTTTAAGCCGATTAACGCCTGACGGATATAGGCGCGGTCTTTATAGCCATTGCACACCACCACATTGCCTTTCGACAACGCCATAATCGCCAGTAATTCTGGTTTGCTACCGGCTTCCAGGCCAATGTTATCGGCGGATAAAATACCTTCTACCACTTGGCGTTGCTGGTTTACTTTAATGGGATACACTGGCGTATACTTGCCCTGGTAATTATTATCAGCGCAGGCTTTTTGGAACGCGGCGTTCAGGCGGTTAACACGGTCTTTGAGTATATCGGTAAAGCGGATCAGCACCGGCAACGACAATTGCTTGTCTTCCAGCGATCTTGCAATCTCTACCAAATCCAGCGCAATGCTTTTATCGCTACTGGGCGTTACGCACACATGGCCTTGGGCATTAATGGAAAAATAGCCGTCTCCCCAGTGGTTAATGGCGTAGATACTTGCCGATTGTTCGGTGGTCCAAGGTTGGGTAGATAAAGTCACAATGTCTCCAGATTTTATTGCAATAAACCAATTTTAAAGGGTAATGGTCAAATTCTGGAGATTTTTTCATGGACAGACTAATTGCTTATGCACAACTGGAATTTCTAGCTTAACTTGATTTGTCTATAGCTGTGCCTTTCACTCTGGACTAGCCCAGCAAAATTACAGCCATTAAATCGATACAGGATGATTAAAACCCATACTTTGGGGCTAACTCACAAAGCAGATTGATGTTATGTTTTAAAAATAATCCAACATTTATATCTTACTCTTCCAAGCCCAATTCCTTGATTTTACGAGTTAAGGTATTTCTACCATATCCCAGTAAAATAGCAGCCTCGTGGCGCTTGCCGTGCGTAAAACTGAGTGCGGTTTTTATTAAAAGCGCCTCTACAGTTGGAATGGTGTGTTTTGCCACTTCTGGATTTTTTGAAGTAAGCTGCTGATTAATCCACACTTTAAGCCCTGCCTCCCAATCATTGCCATTCATTGTTTTTTCAGATGCCTCGATCATGAGTTCTGGCGGCAAATCATGGATATGAATTTCTCTGCCCGATGCCATAACCGATAGCCAACGGCAAACATTCTCCAACTGCCTGACGTTGCCAGGCCATTCCAGCGCACTTAAAAATGTTTCAACCTCCGGCTTTAACGTCTTAATTTCGGTATTAAGCTCTTGTGCCGCCTGTTTTAAAAAATGCTGTAACAGCAAGGGAATATCCTGTTTGCGCTCACGCAGCGGCGGAATATGGATACGAATGACATTTAAACGATGAAACAAATCTTCCCGAAACCTCCCTTGCGCCACCAGTGTTTCCAGGTCTTGATGGGTGGCGGCAATAATACGCACATCAACTTTTACCGCCGCATAAGCCCCCACCGGATAAAACTCACCATCGGCCAGCACTCGCAGTAATCTAGTTTGCAGCTCTGCGGGCATATCGCCTATTTCATCCAGAAATAACGTACCGCCGTTGGCTTGTTCAAATCGGCCGGCTCGACGTGCTTGCGCACCGGTAAAGGAGCCTTTTTCGTGGCCAAACAGCTCAGATTCCATTAGATCTTTGGGAATAGCTGCCATGTTTAAGGCAATAAATGCGTTTTTGCTGCGCGGGCTATGGCGATGCAAAGCTTTGGCCACCAGCTCTTTACCAGTTCCTGACTCACCGTTAATCAGCACGGTAATATGGGAGCGGGCCAATCGACCAATGGCACGAAAAACCTCTTGCATGGAGGGTGCGGCACCAATAATTTCGGGCGTGGTTTCTGGAATATCGGTACTGTCGGCACTGATGTGTTTTTTACTTTCTTGCTGCTGGCCATGAATGCAGGCGCGGTGAGCCAGATCAACCACATCCTTAATATCAAAGGGTTTAGGTAAATATTCAAACGCACCGCCGTGAAATGCCGACACCGCACTTTCCAGATCGGAATGAGCCGTCATGACAATCACCGGCAAATCAGGATGGCTGATTTGAACCTTATCCAGCATTTGCAGGCCGTCCATACCGGGCATACGGATATCGGTAAGCAAGGCATTGGGCACTTCTTTTTGTAAGGCACTCAGCAAATCTTTGGCATTTTCAAAGCTGCGGGTAATAAAGTCGGCTTTTTGTAAGGCTTTTTCCAGCACCCAGCGTATCGATTTATCATCATCAATAATCCAAATAGTTTCCGATTTAATCATGCCCATTCTCCAACGGTAAAAGGATTGAAAACACGGTATTTCCAGGCTCGCTAGTGCATTCAATTAAGCCGTTATGCTGATTAATCAGCGCTTGCGCAATGGATAAGCCTAAGCCCGTGCCTTCGGCTCTACCGGTAATCATAGGGTAAAAAATTTGATTCATGATGTCAGGGTCTACGCCGGGGCCGTTATCAATCAGGTCGCATTTTATCGCCAGCTTGTAGCGTTTACGGCCTATGGTCATTTGCCGGTAAATACGTGTTTTTAATATTAATTCGCCTGTGCCTTCCATGGCTTGCACAGCATTGCGGGCAATATTTAAAATAGCCTGGATTAACTGATCTTTATCAGCCTGAATTTCAGGGATGCTGGGATCGTAATCACACTTTAGGGCTAGCTGGCCGGTAGATTCAGCATCTATCAACTGCCTTACCCGCTCTAATACTTCATGAATGTTCAAGTGAGTTTTATTGGGTAGTTTGTTGGGGCCGAGCATTTTGTCCATTAAACCTTGCAATCGATCCGCTTCAGCAATGATGATGTGGGTATATTCTTTTAATTCAGGGCTATCTAATTCCAAATCCAGTAACTGTGCAGCACCGCGCAAACCTCCCAGGGGGTTCTTGATTTCATGTGCCAAGCCGCGCACTAACAAGCGCGCAGTTTGTTGCTGTGTTAACAGCTGCTCTTCCTTAAAAATACGCAAATGATTATCTACTTGTTGCAGCTCAACCAGAATTTCGCTAATTTTGTGACCCTCAAACAGCGGTGTTGCAATTAAATTTATCGTCACCGAGCGCGTTAACCGATCTAAGGCAAGTTCGCGCTCAGAAAAAGGTTCTGCATTTAGCAAGCTGTGCTGTAAATTGTTCAATAATGAAGGATCTGCCAATCGGAATAACTCGAAAGCGGTTAAACCAAGCAGATGTCTTGAGCTATCAGCCAGCAACATTTCGCCAGCCGAATTCACATAAGTCAGGGTGAGCTTATTATCAAATAATAATATGGCTCCAGCCAGGTGATCAAGGATGCGCTTATACATGATTTTAGTTTTTTATCCGTGAATACTGATTAAACTCAAGCAATTTACAAGCCATGTAATAGCTGAGCCGGAAATTAGATAGATTAAGCCCTGCTGGCGCACAAAAGAAGTGCGGTATAGTTTTTTTAAAGAGCAGCCAATTACAAACCGCACCAATACAGACTAACAACGCACCATTGTAGCGCAACCGGTAGCGCTGACTGAAGGTGTTGCAAAAACTCAGAGCCTCAATAAAAAATCTCAAAGTCGCCCGACCGAAAAAGAATTACTGGAATTGCCCAGACGGTGATAAGGCATCGAAAACCGAAGCCGTAGAAAAATACACAACAGCACAAACGCAGCGCGGGAGTTAGTAGGATTAGAAAAGCCTGAATCCAGCGAGGCTCTAATGTGCGGCAGGTCTTGGCGGTATTGCTTGAGACACACTTGGTGTGTCAGAGCTACAGGCATAAAAAAAGCCAACCGGTTAAAGTAGCTTTTTATTTATGAATCATCTCTTACACATTGACATTGATTTGTACCTATTGGACATCAAGGGTTAAATAACGCCAGGATTGCATAATCTGGTTTATTTCTATCACCGGTTTTTGCAAATTATTGTTTTGTGTTTGCAAGCGCGGCAAATATTTTTGCAGATATTGGACATAAAAAAGTGTTGGGCCGTCGTTTGGATAATATTTATTGAGGTTGATAAAAGCCTTTTGTGCTTTGCTCCATTCGTGATCTTGAAATAACTGTAACGCTTTTGTAAAGGCATGCAGCAAGGGTGCTAGCTTTGGGTCGTTGTGATTATTTTTGCCGAGTAGTTCAAAGATGGTAATCGGTTGCGTTTTGCCTTTGAGCAGGAATTGGCCAATTTCGCGGCTCATAAAATCATGTAAACCATCAATTACGCTGCCAGACACCAAAATATGAGTGCCCAATACTTTATTTAAATCTTCAATACGCGTTGCCGTGTTGACGATATCCCCAATAGCCCGATATTCGTAATGGTCACCGGTACCGACATTTCCAAGGCGCATTTCACCGTAGTGCAGCCCTAATCGTGTGGGTAATTGATGAAGCGGGGATTGGTTAAAATGCTGTATTGCCGTGATAACTTTTAGTGCCGCATGACAGGCATCAATTCTAAGCTGGGTATCAGCAACAGGTTTTGCCCATAGTGCAAGCATGGCATCGCCAATAACATCGGAAATTAAACCGTTATAAGCCTTTACAGCAGGAAACATGGCGCTGTAATACTTATTCATCAATACGTTTAAGGCCATCGGATTCATGCTTTCAGACAACGTGGCATATTGCCCGGCATCTGTCGCCATGCAAACGCCTTGCATTAATTCGCCGTAGCTGTCCATGGCATCGGGATATTGTGTGTTTTTAATGAATACATTTCTGGGCAGGTAACGTGCAGAGACTCGATGTACTGTTCTTAAATGCCATACTGACTGAAAAAGACAAATAAAGCTGGTCTGCAAAATAAAGGTTAAAAGAGGTAGCCATAGATAATCGCTTACAAATAGATAATACGCCACAGTCAGATATATCAAGCTCAAGGTAATAATCAAGATGATGGCAATTTTGTAGGGGTAGATACGAAAAATACCAATCAGCAGGCTGCCCCACGCCATTAACACGAAAAATTGATTATAGGCCGTTAATGGTTTTATCCATGATCCGTCAAGCAGATTAGCGGTAGCGGTCGCTGCAATTTCAACCGGGCTGGTGTTACCTTCGCCATTTCCCGAGAAAACCGTATAAAAACTCTGGTTTTTTTCAGGCTCTATATTTTTAGCATAACCGACCAAGACAATCTTATTTTTCAATAGCTTGGCATCCAATAACTTGGCTGACAATACGCGATGTAGCGGAATAGTAGTGATTGCGTTCGCACTGCCGTAATAATTTAAATATAGACTGTGATCGCTGTTTATTAAAGAACGCCAGGATTGAAATAAACGTTTTTGTTGGGGCGTGTAAGCAGGCGACCGGATGATATTGTCCAATTGTTTTAAAGATGTGCCGTTTTGAGTTAATACCGATTGAATTTCCTGAAAGGTTTCCAAAGGCTTTTGGAGTTGATCAAAACTTGCGGGTAGTTTGTTATATAGCGTCGGATTCAGCTTTTGCATTAACTGTAAAAGGTTGCTGTAATTTGTTTTTAGCAAGTAACACTGAAAAACCGCCGTGGGCATTGTCGGTATACCGCCGACACTGTTTTTTTGTAGCCAAAACTGCTTAACGGTAGACAATGTTTTAGGGATAGGAAACGGAGCGCTGGCGATGGCCGCTTTTTCTAATACCGAAGTAGGTTGAATAATGCGCTCATAAATAAGCTCATTTAAGACAGGAGCCGCACGCACGGAAAATTGTTTGATATAGCTGGTAAGCAGAACATTTGTGTGTGTGGCTAACGCCAAGGCAAATGCGTTGTCATCTTTTGTGGCGTGTTGCTCAGAAAAATGGATATTAAAAGCAATCAGTGACGGATGGTATTGATTCAGTTTATTGAGTAAGTGTGCGTATTGGCTGCGCGGCCATTTTTCGGGATCTTCATCAAGCTTCAACACTTCTGTAGACGCTTTATCAATCGTTATGATAACAACCTGTTCAGGCGCTTTTAGTGGCCCTCTTAGCTGAAAAACAGACGCAAGCCCCCAATCCTCCTCTAAGGTCAAGAAGGAATCTGTCTGGCTTAAAATGGCTGCTAAAATGGCTACTATTAAAAGCGATAAACAGTTTTTAGATAACTTAAATAAAGATTTCATTAACAATCATATGCTAACTTTTATGCCATCCGAATAGGCTCTTTAGAATAAATTACTACGCCGCCAGGATGCGTCGTGGTTATGTTGCTGATAGCCTGCACATTATATAATTCTTATCGATGCCTTCCAATAGCGCTACCTTTGACTGCCCGTAATGTCTTTAGGGCTTGGGCAAAAGCTGATCAGCTTGCTTGTTCACTATGAACAGCTTTGTGACGCTTGGATATAGCCTTACTTCTTAAATGAGTAGCTACACATGTGCATAGCACAGTTAGATACCTGTAGGCGCGAATTCATTCGCATTTTATCCACGGAGCGGTGTGGATAAATCCGCAACACATACCAAAAGCTTGATCAAGCTACAGCGTTTTCAGTATTGATTAGTTATATTCGAGGGAATACAAACCTAGGTTTGTACTCCACTACTAATAATTAATGTTATTCACCTGATATGAAAACGCTGTATGTCATGCAAGATAGTAATTATTGCTGGTACGTTACTTTAGACTTGATAGTGTCCCACTTTGTGGACAGCTGACCTAATAATATCTAAATTGAAACACGCCCACAAGTTGGCTACCTATTTAAGCTGAGGCAATTTTTACATGCGTAAAATGCCTAACGATACGGCGCATTATGCGTTGGATTCCTAAAATGACATCACCCCACACCCATAACATTAGACTTTGTCACACCAATCTTTCGAGTTTTTAGGCAGGATTTTTATGAAAATATTTTTTATCGCTTTATTATCGTTATCAACCATTACTAGCGCCTGGAGCGCGGCCGCTGTTGACCATAAAAAATTTATAGGTGATTTCCGTGGTAAAAGCTTTGTAGGACGTAAGGATTTAAGATACGCGTACTTTGAAGGCGATATATCCAGGGCCAATTTTACCGGCTGCGATCTAACCGGGGCGACCATTAAAGGCTTGGCTTTAAACACTAATTTTTACCGTGCTAACATGCGCGGCTTTCAATTTCAAAATGTCAATGCCGCAGGTTCCAATTTTGCACTGGCTAACTTGTCGCATGCGCTGGTATGGGGACGCTTTGCAGACGGCAATTTTAGAATGGCCGTATTGGATTTCGCTAATGCCCACGACTCTAATTTTGACCGTGCTATTTTTGATTATGCGTCACTTCACAAGTTTGCTGGCACAAGTGCATCATTTTTTAAAGCACGGCTTTACCGAGCCAACGTTATTGGCTCAGTACTGTATAACGTTAATATGGCCTTGTCCAACGTAACGGGCGCGGTGTTTATTGACAATGATTTACGCAAAACCAATCAGTACCATCTTAAATGGCCTACAACTACTTATTTTAAAAATAACAATATGGCAGGTCGTTTTTTTGAGTTAGCTAATCCGCAGTAACATTGCATACCACACAGCGCTTAGCCTCGACTTATGAATTTCTTAATGCGGCGATATTGCTCTAAAGATTCTGGATTGGACAGGGTGTGCTGGTTTTTTACCGGATACCCATGAATAATATTACGTACTGCCAGCTCCGCAATTTTGCCGCTTTTGGTGCGCGGAATATCGGTCACCTGTAGAATTTCTGCCGGAACATGATGAGGAGAAGCATTTTGTTTGATTTGTTGTTTAATTTTCATTTTCAGTTGATCTGATAATGCTATGCCTGTACGCAAAATGACAAATAAAATGATTCTGCTGTCTCCCTGAACTTCCTGTCCAATCACTAGGCTTTCCAAAACTTCCTCTACCTGCTCCACTTGCCGGTAAATTTCAGCCGTGCCAATTCTGATACCGCCAGGATTGAGCACGGCATCCGAACGCCCATAAATAATCATGCCACCGCTTTCGGTTAAGCTTACATAATCGCCGTGCCACCACACACCTGGAAATTTATCAAAATAAGCAGCATGGTACTGGCTCTGCTCGGGATCATTCCAAAAACCTACCGGCATGGACGGAAACGGCGCTTTACAAACCAGATCGCCTTTTTTGCCTTGCAAGGATTGCCCGCTGTCGTCATAGACATCGACATTCATTGCCAGACCACGGCACTGAATTTCTCCACGGCGCACTGGAAGGAGAGGACAACCCAGTACAAAACAGGAAATAATATCCGTGCCACCGGAAATAGACGACAAACACACATCTGTTTTGATGGACTGGTAGACATAATCAAACCCCTCTGGCATTAACGGCGAGCCGGTGGATAAAATGGTTTTAAGCGATGCCAGATTGTGGGTGTTTTTAGGCGTAATATCTGACTTTTTAAGTGCATCAATATACTTGGCAGAAACACCAAAGATATTGATTTGAAATTCATCAATCAAGTCAAATAACACGTCTGCCTTTGGGTAAAGCGGCGAGCCATCATAAAGCACCAGTTCCGCACCGGACGCTAAACCCGATACCAGCCAGTTCCACATCATCCAGCCGCAGGTGGTGTAATAAAATAGGCGATCACCGGGATGGATATCCACATGCAGCAAGTGTTCTTTCAGGTGCTGGATTAAGGTTCCCCCAACCCCATGCACAATACATTTTGGCGGCCCGGTTGTGCCGGAAGAATAAAGAATGAACAGCGGATCATCGAACGCCATCGGTACAAATTCAATCGGCTGGCTTTGTGAAAAATCAGCTAAATAATCTTGCCACAGCGTTACCTGGTTATTGGTTGGAATGGTGTGGTCTTTTAAATAAGGGATGAGCACCGTTTTTTGAACCGAAGGCAGTGCTTTAAGTAGAGCCTCAAGTTGATCCATTCGGTTAAAGATCTTGCCGTTAAAGCGGTAGCCATCGCAGATAAATAATACCTTGGGGGCTATTTGACTAAAACGATCGACAATACCAGAAACGCCAAAATCCGGTGAACAGCTGCTCCAGATAGCACCAAGGCTTGTGGTTGCCAGCATGGCAATAATGGTTTCGGGAAAGTTGGGCAAAACGCCAGCTATACGGTCGCCGGGCTTGACCCCGTCATTTTTTAGCGCCTGAGCGAGTTGTGAAACTTTGCCATATAAATCCTTATAGGATAGCTTTTGGGTGTCGCCATTTTCGTTACGAAAAGTGATGGCGACGCTGTTTTCATCCGGTTGACACAATAAATTTTGCGCATAATTAAGCCGTGCATCAGGAAACCATTTAGCGCCCGGCATTCTATTTTTGTGCGCTACAACAACGTCTCCTTTGTGCTCCGCCTTTATATCGGCAAATTGCCACAACAAATCCCAAAAAGCTGCCGGGTCTTCAATAGACCACTGATAAAGATCAGTATATCCGGTAATATCAATACCGTATGTTTCGCTTACCAGCCTCATAAAGCGGGTCATATTGGCGTTTTTCTGCCGCTGTATGGAAGGCTGCCAAAGCACTGGATTCACGTTATTTTCCTATTTTCCTGCTTAGGCTAAAGTGGACAGGGTGCATATTTAAACGATGGGTTCATCAGCAGCTTGGCCCGGCTGATAAGCAACGTACACATACACCGGAATATTAAGTACCGCTAAATTATTTTCAATGAGCGGTAACACATCATCCCAATCCAAATCACCAAATCCCGTTCCTATTTTTGGTAAGGCCACCGAGGTCAGTTTCTCAAAATTTATGATCTTCACTAGCGCAGTTAACGCGTGTTTAATGTTATTCAAAGTGGCTTTATTATAGTGATGATCGTTGCTTTCTATGTTTTCATGGGTGATTAAATTAACGATGCGGGTATTATTTTGCCCCACCCACATCCAGGCTTCACCGGGCTTGGTATTGTGTTGATGGCACCAGCGCTCAAAATCTTTGGGCAAGGCGGGGTATTTGTGACGTAATTCCAATGCCAAACCTTTATCCATAGCATCATTTAGTCCCACTCCATGAACAATTGTGTGCGCTTTGCTCAATAAAATGTCACCTTCGACTTTGTATATCACGTGCTTCTCCTTTTACATGGGGCATGCATTGCGCAACACAAGCCTGCTACACCACCACCTACCAGGGCTAGGTCATATTCTGGTGTGATCATTTTCTTCTCCTTATCGGCACAGATGGAAACTTATTGATGTGGCTAGCCCTATGAAATACGCACATTCATAAGGCAGATCTTATTGTTCATAACTCTCCAATGGCGGGCAAGTGCAGACCACATGCCGGTCACCATAAGCATTATCGATACGCCCTACCGATGGCCAATATTTATCATCATGCTGCGTGTTATCAGGGAAAAAAGCTTGCTGCCTGGAGTAGGGAAGCTGCCATTCTTCCAGCAATAACCTGTGGCTGTGCGGGGCATTGTGTAATACATTATTTTCCGGATCGGTGTTTTGGTTTTCTACCTCTCTGATTTCCTGCCGGATAGCAATTAAAGCATTACAAAAGCGGTCGATTTCAACTTTGCCTTCGCTTTCGGTGGGTTCGATCATGAGGGTATCGGCTACAGGAAAAGCCACGGTCGGTGCATGAAAGCCAAAATCGATCAGGCGTTTGGCAATGTCTTCGACCGTGATGCCGCAGGTTTTTTTAAATGCGCGGCAATCAATAATACATTCATGGGCGACCCAGCCGTTTTTTCCGGTGTATAAAATAGGGTAATGCGGGGCTAAGCGTTTGGCGATATAGTTGGCGTTCAATATCGCCGTTAGCGTGGCGCGTTTTAGGCCAGCTGCGCCCATCATCGCAATATAAGCCCAGGAGATGGTATAGATACTGGCAGAACCCCAGGGCGCTGCGGATACCGTACCGACAGTGCCGTGCTTGCCTTTAGCCGGATTGACCCCTTCCACCACGGGGTGGTCTGGTAGAAACGGCGCTAAATGAGCGCCTACCCCAATCGGGCCAACGCCGGGGCCGCCACCGCCATGAGGAATGCAGAAAGTTTTGTGCATATTAAGATGAGCCACATCCGCACCAATTTTTCCGGGTCGGCACAAACCCACCAAGGCATTAAAGTTGGCACCATCCAGATAGACCTGGCCTCCGTGTTGATGAATTAAAGTGCAGATTTCCCGGAATGCCTGTTCAAATACGCCGTGTGTGGACGGGTAAGTGATCATTAATGCCGCGAGGGTCTCGGTGTGTTCGGTCACTTTCGTTCGCAAATCATCCAGGCTAATATTGCCGTTTTCATCGCAAGCCACCACGACGACCTTAAGCCCAGCCATAACTGCGCTAGCAGGATTAGTACCGTGCGCAGAGGCGGGTATCAGGCAAATGTTGCGCTGTACCTGGTTGCTGACTTCATGGAATTTGCGGATGACCAACAGGCCAGTGTATTCACCCTGTGATCCTGCATTGGGTTGGAAGGAAAATGCGTCAAAACCGGTTAAATCACAGAGCATATCTTCCAGTTCGGCAAACATCTGCTGATAGCCATGGGTTTGGTATAACGGGGCAAAAGGGTGCAGGCCGTTAAATTCATGATAGGAAATAGACTGCATTTCCGTTGCCGCGTTGAGTTTCATGGTGCAAGAACCTAACGGTATCATCGAGCGATCCAGTGCAATATCGCGCCGGGCTAACCTACGCATATAACGCATCATTTCCGTTTCGGAGTGGTAGCGCTCAAAAACAGGATGCTGCAAAATATTATCATTGCGCAATAATGCATTGGGTATACATTCCTCCAGAACATCGTTTAATCGGTTAATGTCCGGAAGCTCTGCGGCGGGCATTGAAAAAACTTGCCACAGTGCCCTAATATTTTTCCGCGTTGTGGTTTCATCCAACGAAATACCGATATGATCGGCATCAATAATACGCAGATTAATACTGGCTTCTGCCGCCTGTGCCACAAGGCGTTTCGCACGGTTAGGAACCCGAACGACAACGGTATCGAAATAACACCGGCTAATAACCTCAATGCCAAGTTGAGAAAGTCCTGCCGCCAGAATTTGAGTATAACGGTGTACCCTGCCCGCTATCAGGCGCAGGCCTTGCGCCCCATGATAAATAGCATAGAAACCGGCGATGACGGCTAACAGAACCTGCGCTGTGCAAATATTGCTGGTGGCTTTGTCTCTGCGGATGTGCTGTTCGCGGGTTTGCAGTGCCATACGTAGGGCAACTTGGCCGTGGCGGTCTTTAGACACACCGATGATACGACCAGGTACGGAGCGTTTAAATTCATCTCTGGTTGCAAAATAAGCAGCATGCGGGCCACCGTATCCCATCGGTACGCCAAAGCGCTGGGCGCTGCCGACAACAATATCCGCCCCAAATACGGAAGGCGGTTTAAGCAGTACCAGACTCAGCAGATCGGCGGCAACCGTCAATAGTGCGGACTTTTCATGGGCAATGCTGGCAATTTGGCTAAGATCGTTGATTTCGCCTCTGGAGCCTGGATATTGCACAAGCACTGCAAAAAAATCATAGTGCTGCAATTCATCGTTATACAAATCGGCGAGAATGACTTCATAGCCCATGGAATGGGCTCTAGTTTTAACGACCGCAATCGTTTGCGGATGGCAATCCTGATCGACCACTATGGTATTGGTCGTGTTGTTGGACAGGCGCCTGGACATGGCCATAGCTTCGGCCGCAGCGGTGGCTTCATCAAGTAACGAAGCATTGGCAAGCGGCATGCCGGTCAAATCAATAATGACTTGCTGGTAGTTTAACAACGCTTCCAGCCGCCCTTGGCTGACTTCCGCCTGATAAGGCGTGTAAGCGGTATACCAGCCCGGATTTTCCAGGACATTACGCTTGATAACCGCAGGCATAATGGTGTCGTAATAGCCCATGCCGATCATTGAGGTAAAGACTTTATTGCGTTCGCGTGCTTTGTGTATATGTTTGATGACAGCACTTTCGCTAATGGTTTGGGTTAGTTTGAGTGCCTCATGGTTAATAATGTCATCCGGTAGGGCGGTTTTTATGATGTCTTCCAGATCAGTTAAGCCCAGTTCGGTGAGCATTGCTTGGGTTTGTTGGAGGTTGGGGCCAATATGACGATGCATAAATTGGCCGCGCATTTCCAATTGGTTCAAGCTAGGGCGAGAGTTTGGCATAATTATTATTTAAGGTAGCGATGGGGAATGAAGGGTAGCCGGGTAACGGTGACGGCAACCTGTTGTTCGCGTAGCTTTACCTCTAAGCGCGTATCTTCTATGGAATACTCCCGATCCAGAAGCGCCATTGCAATCGGTTTACCCAGGCTAGGTGAAAAGCTGCCGCTGGTGACATGGCCTATCACATCGTCATTTTTGTTATAGACCATACTGCCTTCCCGTACCGGTTGTTTGCTCTCAATAATGAGGCCAACCCTTATTTTTTCTGAGCCAAAGTGTAACTGCCGGAGAATGTTGTCAGCGCCAGGGAAATTGCGGTGGCCTTTCTTAACCAGCCAGTGTAAACCGGCTTCTACTGGAGTTACCGTTTCGTTGAGTTCATGTCCGTAAAGGCACAAACCCGCTTCCAGACGCAAAGTGTCGCGTGCGCCAAGGCCTATAGGGGCAACTTCGTTTTCAGAAAGCAATAGACGGGCTAATGTATCAGCATGGGCGGCGCTAACAGAAATTTCAAAGCCGTCTTCGCCGGTATAGCCGCTCCTGCTAACGGTGCACTTAATGCCAGCAAGTTCCGTTTCGAAGGCGTGCATAAATGATAAGTCGGCGGCGCGTGCCGATAATGTCCGCATAACGGCTACTGCCGAAGGCCCTTGCAAAGCAATTAGCGCCTGGTCTTTGAGTTCAATCAATTGGCAGCGGGAAGTTAAACAGCTGGCAATATAGCTAAAATCCTTATCTTTACAGGCACTGTTGACAATGATCATCAACCCGGAATTGAGACGAGTAATAATGATGTCGTCAATAATGCCGCCAGCGTTATTGGTGAGTACGGTATATTTTTGTTGACCGACGTTAAGCCCGGTAATATCGCTAGGGGTAAGCCGTTCAAGCTCATCGGCGGCCCCATCCCCTAAAATCAAACACTGACCCATGTGGGATATATCAAACAGTCCGGCATGGCTTCTACAGTGTAAGTGCTCGTGGATAATGCCCTTGGTATACTGAACAGGCAGCTGATAACCGGCAAACGTCACCATTTTGGCGCCAAGCTCAAGATGAAGCTGATAGAGGGGCGTTTGTTTTAACATTATTATCCCTTAAGCTCAGCCAAATGATGCAGTAAATACTGCAAATCTTTTTCGGTATGATCAGCTGAAACCTGTAATCTAATTTCCTGTTCGCCCTTGGGTACAACAGGATAGTTCAGGCCGGTCACTAGAATGTTCTGGGCAAATAAATGCTCAACCAAAGCCGATGTATTATCGGTATCTCTGATTAAAATAGGCACGATAGGATGTTCTCCTGGCAAGGTTTCATAGCCCAAGCGCTTAAGCCCGGCTCTTAAGAAGATACTTAAGCCGCGCAATTTTTGCAGGAGCTGTAAGCCTTCTGGGCTATCCAATATATTGAGTGCCGCCAACGATGCCGCAGCTTCGGCAGGGGTAATAGGATTTGAGTAAATATAAAACGGTGAGCTTTCACGCAAATAATCTATGACCACTGAGCTTGCGGCCACGTAGCCACCATTTACGCCAAGGGATTTGCCCAGCGTTGCAATCAAGATATCCGCCTTGCCGCCAGTGACTTCTTCCGTACCACGGCCATTTCCCCCAAGTGCCCCCACGCCATGGGAATCATCCACTATGCTGATAATGCCTTCCACATAATCATCATCATATTGCTTACAGATGGCATCAATCTTGTCGAGTTGGGCATGGTCGCCGCGCATACTGAAAATGCCGTCTGTTATTACACAAACCCTTTTACACAGACCTTTATTCGCTACAAGAATATGCTCCAGCGCACTAAGATCTGCATGGGCATAGACTTCTTTTTTAGCGGGATGCGATAGACGGATGGCATTGATGATACAGCTGTGGTTAAGTGCATCGCTAACGACCAGAGTATCTTCGGATATAAATTGCGGTAGCACGCCCATCATGGTGGCGTAGGCGGCACTGAACAGCATGGCAGATTCGCGTCCATGAAATTTGGCCAAGCGTTTTTCAAGGGCTGTATGCGGCTGGTAGGTTCCGCTGATAAACCTCACTGCACCGGGGCCGGCACCAAATTTATCAGCGGCTTCCGCTTCCACTTTTATGACTTGGGGGTGTCGTGATAATCCCAAATAAGAGTTTGAGTTCATGCGTAAGAAGGCTCTATCGCCGTAACCTTCAAGCAAATAGCGCACACCAAAGCTGTTTTGTGCAGCCTGAATGCCGATAGTCACTTTCTCTTTGCCTTTGCAGATGCCTTGTTTTTCTAAGGTGGTCAATTTGGCTTTGAAAATTTGCTCTACATTATGTAATGACATAAAAACTCCCTACATCCTAATGCCCATTAACTAAATGACTTAATAGGTACCTTGACGTTTATTTTTTGCTCATTAAGCGTGATGTGTTTTAGCATATCTGCAACGGTTGCCGCTAAATCATAGTGTGCCTGCCAACCCCATTCGGCGCGGGCAGCGCCATCATCCAAATGTCGTGGCCACGAGTCGGCAATGGCTTGGCGAATCGGGTCGATCTGGTAACTGATTGTAAAATCAGGTAGGTGTCTTTGTATTTCTGCCGCCAACTGCGCGGGGGTAAAACTCATGGCAGCCACATTAAAAGCATTTCGGTGTTTTAAGGTTGCAGCCTTGGTTTCCATAAGCTGGATAGCGGCAGCAATGGCATCAGGCATGTACATCATATCCAGCTGGGTATCTGCCCGCAGAAAACAGTCATAATGCCGATTTTTTACGGCAGCATAAAAAATATCAACGGCGTAATCAGTGGTGCCGCCGCCTGGTAAAGCGGTGCTGGAAATCAGTCCCGGATAACGCAAACCCCGCGTATCCACACCATAATGATGATAATAGTAATCACAAAGCAGCTCACCGGATACTTTAGTAATGCCGTACATGGATTTGGGCCGCTGGATGGCATCTTGGGGGGTGTTAAAATAAGGGGTTTCTGGGCCGAAAGCACCTATGGAACTTGGGAAAAACACCGCACAATGGTATGTTCTGGCCACTTCCAGGATATTAAGCAGACCGTTGACATTGATATCCCAGGCTTCTAGGGGCTTTGCTTCGGCTACCGCCGAAAGTAAAGAGGCCAGATGAAAAATCGTGTCGCATTGGGCGTCTGCAACAAGTTGTGCTAAAGCTGAAGCATCACGGACGTCCAAGGATAAACAAGTCTCGTGCTGGATAAATTTACCGTATGCGGGCTTATTATAAGAGGTGGGGACTACATTTTTAGCGCCATATTTATCACGCAATACTTGCGTTAACTCCACCCCGATTTGACCTGCCGCGCCCGTTATTAGAATTTTGTTCATCTACACATTTTTATTATTGGCTATCCATTAACGCGGGATACGCAGTAAGAATTATCCCGCTATCCTTCGACAAGCTCAGAGACGTAGTCAGCGCATGATAAGTGCCTACGACAACAAAAAGCGATGATTGTCCGTCAATGCACGGTGGTTAAATCACGCCGTTGTTCATCAAGGCCATCCCAAAATGTGGCCACGCCATCCAGCATTTCATTGCCATAATGGATAAAATCATTTTCATCCAATTTTTGGGTAAAATAAAGCTCCTCGAGCTCTTCTTGAGTGTGGGCAGCGTGTTGGGATTCCAATTGGTTGTGCCACGTAAAAAAACCCAATGGCAGATCGAGTGAATTTTTTTCATTAAAGCGTTTTAAGCCCCTAATTAACTGCCCCCAGAATCCGGCCGCAGCCCAATTCTCCACCGCATAACTGGCAGCTTGTGATACCAGATAATCGCTTCCTCCATACAGCCTTATTAGCTCGTTACAAAAAAACAGTGTGGCTGGGCTGCCGTGTTTAGGCTGGCCTATATCTGCAAACGACAGGTCGAGTTTTTGGGCAAGATAGTAAAGCCATTCAAAATGCCCTGCCCCAAAATGAAAAATACCGCCCTCTATGCTACCTTCTGTCGAACCCAGATTATCGCCGTCGTTTGTTGGTCCGTGCAATTTAAACCTCACGCCCAGTTCATTGGCCAGAATTTCTTTGGATGCCCGCATGCTTTCCAGCGTATTGGCATGAATCATTTTATTAAGTTGGGCAATTAAAAACTGATTGGAAAATACCGAAAACTGTACGATAAAAGCCTTGATCTGCATAAGGTCTATATTGCCTTGCTCAAACCAAGTTGTGTAAGGGTTAGCTGTAATAATGCGATGCCTTAATAATTCTTTATTGATCCGGCTTTGAAAGGCAAGAAATCGTTTGGCTTTATCTAAGGAATAGTCGCCCCGCCCTTCACTCAGTGCAATCAGTGACGGTTCTGTTAAGCCTTCAATATGATGTTTCTGGGCAAAACGGGTTAATAGCTGATTTTCCATGATATTTCTCCGATAAATGTATTTTATACATTCGACATAATTCTAATTAGATAAGTTTCAGGGCTTGCAGTATTTTATAAACTTTAGGCGATAACTAGCTTAATTTTCCAGCCCTTTTTAAAATGCAAACGTTGATTTCCGATCAATTTACTTAAAAATATCCCGATGCTATGAGCAAGTAATTTACCGACAAACCGATTTTCCAATGCCAATCTGGCATGACGCATGTCGGCCAACGTAAAAATTATTTAAACAATCTCTTGGTGTTCGGCGTATTAAAATAGCGCAAAACTCGACAGGTTTAATCCATAAGCCATGAAAAAATAATGCTAAAATGCCGCATCTAAAATTTTTCAAAACCTAGTGAGGTACTATGGACGCTCCAGCAGCGCTTTATGAGTCATCCCTGTCTTCTTTAAAGCTTCGGGCGCGCGGAAAAGTGCGCGATATTTATGATATTGACGATCAGCACATGCTGATTGTGGCAACGGATCGACTGTCCGCATTTGATGTGATTTTACCCGACCCAATTCCGGGTAAAGGCCGTGTGTTAACCAGTGTGTCGAACTTCTGGTTTGCCAAAATGCGCCATGTCATGCCCAACCATATTGTTGATATCCCCTTGCAGCAGGTTGTGCCAAATGCAGCTGATCGTGCCCAGGTTGAAGGGCGGGCAATTGTAGTAAAATTACTGAAACCACTGCCTGTTGAAGCCATAGTCCGAGGCTATTTAATTGGTTCGGGCTGGAAGGATTACCAAAAAACCGGCGCGGTATGTGGCATTCAGTTACCCCAAGGCTTGCAGCAAGCACAGCAATTACCCGAGTCGATTTATACGCCGTCCACCAAAGCAGCGGTAGACCAGCACGATGAAAACGTGACTTTTGAAGCAACCGTGGCCTTAATTGGGCAAGATCTGGCTGAACAGTTACGTGATGCCAGCTTGCGCTTATACAAAGAAGCCGCCGCTTATGCCTTAGAGCGCGGTATTATTATTGCCGATACCAAGTTTGAATTTGGTACCGATAATAATGGCGTATTACACCTGATTGATGAAGTGCTGACTCCGGATTCTTCACGCTTTTGGCCGGCAGAAGAATACCGCGTCGGCATCAGTCCCCCAAGTTTTGATAAACAGTATGTGCGTGATTATCTGGAAACACTGGACTGGGATAAAAAAGCGCCAGGGCCATCTTTGCCTGTGGAAGTAGCGGAATATTGTGCCGCCAAATACCGCGAAGCTGAAACACGCTTAACGGGAGCTTGATTTACAAAAGCCCATTTTCAGCAAAAGAATACGGCTGGCCGTCGCCAATAATGAAGTGATCGAGTACACGGATATCCAGCAAAGCCAGTGCCTGCTGGAGTTTTTCCGTAATGTGTTTGTCAGCTTGACTGGGCTCGTTAATACCTGATGGATGGTTGTGGGCAAAAATAACCGCCGCCGCATTGTAATGCAAAGCTTGTTTTACCACTTCTCTTGGGTAGACATTTGCGCTGTTGAGCGTGCCCCTAAATAACTCATCTAATTGGATAACGCGATTTTGATTATCCAAAAATAAACAGGCAAACACTTCATAATTGTAGCTACGCAGCCGTGCGCTTAAATAAGCACGGGTAATATCAGGACTGCTAAGGACGCTGCCATGCTGAAGGATTTCTTTAAAATGTCTTCTCGCCATTTCCAACACCGCTTGTAATTGTGCATATTTAGCATTTCCAAGGCCATTACCTTGGCAAAAGCGTTGTTGATCCGCGCCCAGTAATGCTCTTAATGATCCAAATTCAGTCAGTAAATCTCGCGCGACATCAACTGCCGATTTGCCAGGTGTGCCGGTACGTAAAAAAATAGCCAGCAATTCTGCATCGGTTAATGCTGCCGATCCGCGTTGTAGTAATTTTTCTCTGGGTCGGTCTTCTTCGTTCCAATCCTTAATCCCCATCTGACATCCCTTTTTAAGTTAAAATTAAAGCATAGAAGAATTTGGCTATACTTGCCATAATGCGACATTCAATAACTCTCAGGGCTTGATCATTAAAAAACGTATTTTATTAGCGGTCAGTGGTGGAATTGCCGCATATAAAGCGGCTGAACTGGTTAGATTGCTGGGTAAGCAAGGCTTTGATGTCCGTGTAGTCATGACACAATCAGCAACACACTTTATCAGCCCATTGACATTTCAGGCATTGTCCGGCAATCCGGTATGCACAACCCTCCTGGATACCGATGCCGAAAATGCCATGGGGCATATTAATCTGGCACGCTGGGCTGAGCTATTTTTAATTGCACCAGCAACGGCTAATGTGCTTGCAAAGTGCAGTCATGGTTTGGCGGATGATTTAGTATCGACGCTTTACTTAGCGGCAACCTGTCCAGTGATCATGGCTCCCGCTATGAACCAGGCGATGTGGCATAAAACGGTAACGCAAGAAAACGTGCAAACGCTTATTCGCCATGGCGTTACCCTGATTGGCCCTGAGCAAGGCACGCAAGCCTGTGGTGAAATGGGCTTCGGGCGGATGTCCGAAGCTTCAGAAATTTGCGATTTTTTAGTTTCCCGCCTGCATCATCAAAACGCCCTTCCCACAGAGCACTTACTACAGGGGAAAAAAGTTTTAATCAGCGCCGGACCAACCCGGGAAGCCTTAGATCCGGTACGCTATATCAGCAACCGCAGTTCCGGGAAAATGGGCTACGCACTGGCGACAGCTGCCGTAAATGCTGGCGCACAAGTCACGTTAGTAAGTGGCCCTGTGGCATTAAATCCTCCTGCCTCCGTTAAAGTGGTTGCTGTTGAAAGTGCTGAGCAAATGTATGCCGAGATTATGGCCAGGGCGGAAAACGTCGATATTTACATTGGCGCGGCCGCCATTGCTGATTACACGCCGGTCATTACGCACTCGGAAAAAATTAAAAAACACGCCACAGAGATGATAATAACCCTTAAGAAAACCCGAGACGTGCTTGCAGAAGTGGCACAATTACCTAAACATCCGTTTACGGTAGGTTTTGCCGCAGAAACCCATGATCTTGAGCATTACGCACAAGATAAACTAGCCCGAAAAAAAATCGATATGATTGCTGCTAATTGGGTGGGCAAGACTCAGGGTGGTTTTGAGAGTACAGATAATGAATTACAGGTTTTTTGGAAAAATGGCCAAAAAACCTTGGCAATGGCTGATAAAAATCAGATTGCTGCACAGCTTATACAATTGATTGCTGAGAGGATGAATGAAAAAAGTACAACTTAAAATTCTGGATACACGCCTGGGGCATACTATTGCTTTACCAGAGTACGCAACCTCAGGTTCTGCAGGTCTGGATTTACGTGCCTGTCTGGATCAGGCTTTGGAACTAAAGCCCGGTGATACGGTTTTAGTGCCTACAGGTTTGGCTATTCATATCAACGACGCTCAATTGGCGGCTATGTTACTGCCACGCTCAGGTCTTGGCCATAAACATGGCGTGGTACTGGGTAATTTAGTCGGCTTGATTGATTCGGATTATCAAGGCCAAGTATTTGTGTCAATGTGGAATCGCGGCAATGCGACTTTTACCATAAACGTTGGCGAGCGCATTGCACAAATGGTTTTTGTACCGGTTGTACAGGTGGAGTTTGAACGCGTAGATGCGTTTGATGACAGTGATCGCGGCGAAGGTGGCTTTGGGCACACCGGCAACCACTAAAACGATTACCAATTAAGAGGTCATGTAGATGGGACGTATATTTAGCCTTTTATTACTGGTTACAGTATTGCTGATTTTTGCCGTTGGGGCGGCGGTGCATTTAATATCTTCTTCGGCAATCAATAATACTAAGGCCGATGCCTCAGAAGAAGTCGCAAAATCGATTTCTTTGAGCGTATCAGAACAAGTGTTTTTATTAAATAAAACACTGGATAAAATCGCTCACGATCCTGAAGTAATAGCAGCAATTAACCATGCAAACCCTGCCGCTCGCGAATCAGTTGCCAAAACCATACAAAGCTATTTCCCGGAAGCCATGAAAATCAGATTACTGCTTCCTGGTGTTAATAAACCCGACGAAACTAATGTGCCCCACATGGGCTATGCCGATTTGGATATGATCCGGGAAACATTTATTAAAAATCAACCCCCTGTTGTACAAGGCGATACCGGGCCTAATCGACATTTAGCAATGACCAGCCAAATCATTCAGGGTAATGATGTTATTGGGGTCATTTTGGCGAGTCTCGACTACGAGTTTATTACCAAAACCATTAAGGCGATAGAGTTAAAAAACTACTATGCCGAGCTAAGACAAGATGATTTGGTATTAGGGAAATCTGGAATAGAAGCCAGTAAAGCACCGTCTAATAGCGGTGAAATGACTGTGCCCCATACTGCCTGGAAAATTTATTATCAATACCCGGCGGGTGCAAGTCTGGGTGAAAAAACCCGGCTTTGGCTGAGTATTATTTTTGCCATATTAATCGCGGTTGCGGCGTATTTTTTCAGCTATCGCAGACTGGCCCAGCTAATGAAGGAAGACTCAAGCAGCGTGCTTAAAGCCTTTAAGGATATTATGACTCATCAATCAATGGGCAGCTATCCGGTTAATTTGGCAGAAATGAATATTTTAATTTCATCATTTATGCGCCTAAAGCGTGCCTTAGAAAATACTGACGGTAAAATTAAAGATGACGAAGATGAGCTTGAAAAAAATGGCTTCTTCTCAACACCGGACACTTTTGGTTTTTCTGACACCTCAATTGACGACAGCTTTTCTGACACCTCAATTAACGACGTAGTTTATGAAAAAACAGCAGCCCAGAAACCAAAAGTTGAACCGTCTATCAGCATGGCGTCGGCTACTCTCGTCAAGCAAACAAAAAATATAGTAGAAGAGCCTGTAGATAATAGCCCTATGCCAGTAACAGCACCACCTCTTGAAATTATTAAAACAGCACTGGCCGCCCAAACCACACATGCCCTGTCAACAATTTTTAAAGCCTATGACATTCGTGGCATTGTAGGTAGCACTTTAACTTTGAACATGGTCTATGACATAGGCCGTGCCTTTGGAACACAAGCCAAAAATCATGATTGCCACAGCATTATACTTGGCCGCGATGGCAGAGACTCAAGCCCCGCGCTTGCTGATGAATTAGCAAAAGGCATCGCCTCAACTGGCTGTAGCATTATAGACATTGGCATGGTACCCACGCCGTTACTTTATTTTGCCGTACAGCATATTGAAGGACGTTCGGGCATCATGGTAACCGGCAGCCATAATCCACCGGAATACAATGGCTTTAAAATGATAATTGACGGCGAAACCCTGGCCGAAGACCGGATTCAAGATCTTAAACAATGTATCGATAGCCACAATTATGTGACTGGCGACATGGGGCTGATTGAGAAAAATGACAAACTAGCCAGTGAATATGTCGGCACCATTGCTGAAGATATTCGCATATCAAGGCCCATGCTCATTGTTTTGGATTGCGGTAATGGTGTGGGTGGTAAGTTGGGGCCATTGTTGCTCAGAACACTGGGCTGCGAAGTTATTGAATTACATTGTGAAATCGATGGCAGCTTCCCCAACCATCATCCAGACCCTAGCAAGCCTGAAAACATGATGGAACTGAGTACGGCAGTTAAACATTATAAGGCTGATTTAGGTATCGCTTTTGATGGCGATGCTGATCGTTTGGGTGTTGTTGATTCTACCGGAAAAATTATTTGGCCAGATCGGCAAATGATGTTATTTGCCAAACATGTCCTGGTGGGCAAGCCGGGTATTGAAATCATTTATGATGTTAAATGCTCCAAGCACTTAGCGGAACAAATTAAAAAATACGGCGGCAGGCCCGTCATGTGGAAAAGTGGCCATTCACTCATGAAAGCCAAAATAAAAGAAACCGGTGCCAAGTTAGCCGGCGAAATGAGTGGCCATATCTTTTTCAATGACCGTTGGTTTGGTTTTGATGATGGCCTGTATGCTGCCGCACGTTTAATAGAAATTCTTTCCAATGAATCCGGCAGCAGTGCACAGGTTTTTGCAGGTTTCCCTGATAGCATTAATACCCCCGAATTAATTGTTAATTTACCCAGTGATGATGCCGTTATATTGATTGAAAATATCCGTGTATTAGCCGATTTTAGCGATGCCAAAATTATCGATATCGATGGTTTGCGTGTTGAATTTGTCGATGGCTGGGGCTTAGTGCGCGCCTCCAATACAACGCCATCATTAACACTACGTTTTGAGGGTGACTCATTAGAGGCTATGCAAAAAATACAGCAGCGCTTTAAACAACTTATCCATAAAGTTAAACCGAATCTTGTACTCCCTTTTTAGTCATGGAAAATTAACACATGCTACAACAAAAAACCGCCCACCAAATAGCCGATGTTTTAATAGAAGCACTGCCCTACATCCAACGCTTTAAAGGCAAGACCATCGTCGTTAAGTTTGGTGGTAATGCTATGATTGATGAAGCCCTTAAAAGCAGTTTTGCCAGAGATATTGTACTCATGAAACTGGTAGGTTTAAATCCAGTTGTGGTGCATGGGGGCGGCCCACAAATTGGACAAATGCTGGAAAAGTTAAGCATTAAAACCCGATTTGTCGACGGCATGCGGGTAACCGACAGCGAAACCATGGAAGTGGTAGAAATGGTGCTGGGCGGATTAGTCAATAAAGAAATCGTATCCTTGATTAACAAACATGGCGGCAAAGCCATCGGTTTAACCGGCAAGGATGGTGATTTAATTCGGGCAAGAAAACTTACCCAAAAACAACCACCCGCTGAAACCGATGTTTCTGAAATTATTGATTTGGGTTATGTGGGCGAAGTCAGCAGTATTGATCCTGCTGCGGTTGACATGCTCAGCCATAGCGACTTTATCCCTGTTATTGCCCCGATTGGTGCCGGAGAAGATGGGCACTCCTATAACATTAATGCCGACTTGGTGGCCGGTAAAATTGCCGAGGTATTAAAAGCAGAAAAACTGATTTTATTGACTAATACTGCCGGTATTTTAGATAAGCAGGGCGAATTATTAACGGGGTTATCACTTAAAGATATTGATGATTTGATTGCAGATGGCACAATTTCAGGCGGTATGATCCCAAAAACCCGCTGCGCCACCGATGCGCTAAAAGGCGGTGTTCACAGCGTTCATATTATCGATGGCCGCGTGGATCATGCAGTATTGCTGGAATTGTTTACCAACCAAGGTGTCGGCACTTTACTGTTGAGCCGCCCTCGCTAAAGCGCTATTAATATACGGCCTGAAAGAGGCGCGTAAATCACTGACTTTCTGGCTGGCGCATAACTCTCGACCTTGGGAGGAATCACGGCAACGTATATCCAGAAATAATTGATAGTCCGCATCATTGAGCGCAATTTTGGACAGCGACAAGCTAAGATCAAAATCTGTAGCGGGTGGACGGTTCATAATCAACTTATCGTTGTAAATGTCCGGTGCGGTAGTCGAATAAAATGTAACAAATTTATGACCAATATCCCACGCTTTATTGCATTGATGGTCGTTATTGCAGTAAAACAAGCCGAGCTTGTTAGCCTCAATAATGCTGGCAATTTTGTTTGTCGGGTTACTCGTCTTTGTTTCAGTAAGATACACAAACCTATCAATATCCGCCTTGAATTCAGTTTCTATTTGCTGTTTTTTGTCGATATTGGCAAGCGTAGTGTGTTCAGTTTTTTTAATTTGCCCTTGTGTGGATTGCATGTCGGCTAGCAATTTTTGTGGCACTTTTTTACCATTACGCTCAAGAAGCGCTGCTTGTTTTTGTTGCCAGACAAGCAGCGATTTAAGTTGTGCTAAATTGCCTTCAATAATCTTTTTTTCCGTATCCAGTGTTTTAAACTTTGTATTTAGCGCCGCCATTAAATCTTCTTTGGAATGGTAGGTACTTAACAATGCCTTATCATGAATTCCTTGATAGGCAATGAGTTTTTCTTTCTCGCGACGCAATTCTGCAAGCCGTCTATCTTGAATAATCTGCTCTTTGTTTTTTGCTTTTTCAGTGACCTCGATTACCCGACCTTCTTTGCTCAATGAATCTCTACGAAATTGATTTTGTTCTGGCGGCACCTGATCTGAGAAGAAAGTATTGTTGTTGTCATCTTTCCACCGGTACATTTTTTTAGCTACAACAACCTGACTGCTGATTATGCAACAGATACCGGTGAAAAAAAAAGTCGCGTGCATGATTTTATTTGACATAAATTAACTATTTTTTCATTGTCTTAGTATGGATTATAGTGACAAATATAGCAGATAGAAAATCTTATTGTGTTTTCTACATGTTTTTTGATTACAGAAAAAACTGTAAATATATTTTGCATTGCTTTATATTTTTTAACCCAGTTTGCATAGATAATCTAATTATTTGATAATAAATAAGCATTAGCAAACAAACAAAAAACAGCCACACTATCTCAAACAAAACAATAAAACATGTCGAGCCATAGCGATTTTACGCTATTAAATTAGCTAATTCGTGCAAAGGGGGCAAAATAACCATTTTACTGAGTTGTAGCAATAATAATGCCGCCATTGGTGATAAATCAACCCCACCCAATTCGGGAATAAATTTACGACAGGTATCGAGTAGAGGGGTTGTCAGGCTAAACAAAATCGATGCCGTCGCACGAAACCTGCCGGGGTCTAGCCAACTCAATAAAGCCCTGGCAAATACAGCAAATATAAAAACATTAATCAGCAATGAAATCAATTGAGTAATCGATAGCAATGTTAATGCACCGATATTAAGAGTGACGCCTTTGAGAATGAGTATCGAAAAATCTGAAAGCATTTGTAAGCCGAGTAAAAGCACCAACGACGAGGTATCTATCTTACCGATAGATGGCACAAAGCGACGTAATAGCTTCAAAGGAGGATGGGTAACCTTGACCAAAAACTGCGAAATCGGATTATAAAATTCAGCGCCACACCATTGCAGTAAAAACCGCAGTAAAACCGCCAGTATATACAACGACAATAAGGTATCAATAATAAAAATCAGGGGATCGACCACATAAGATGCTGTCATTAGTTATTCTCCGATTGCTGTGACATTTCAATAGAACGATCTCTTGCGGCATGTAATGCACGTGCTACTAGGCCTGTAAAGCCACCTTGCTCAAAAACTTCTATGGCACGTTGTGTGGTACCGCCAGGTGAAGTGACACGTCTTCGAAGTTGCTCTGGCGACTCTGACGATTCCAGTGCTATTTTAGCCGCGCCCAACGCCGTTTGCTGCACCAGTAATCGTGCAGTGGCTTCGGTTAAACCTAGGTCTACGGCAACTTTTTCCATCGCTTCCATTAACAAAAAATAATAGGCAGGACCACTTCCAGATACAGCAGTAACGGCATCTAGCTGGCCTTCCCTATCAACCCATAGCGTGATACCAACTGCACGCAAAATACTTTCAGCCAAATCGCGTTGTTCTGCTGAAACTTGGTCATTAGCATGTAAGCCGGTCGCTCCTGTCAGCACTAATGCGGGAGTATTAGGCATACATCGAACAATCGCGCTAGTATCACCTAACCAGTAACTGAGATTTTTTTGACTAATGCCTGCAGCAATAGAAATAACCAGGAGATTTTTTTGTTGAACGGTAGCTGCTGCGGCCGTGGCAACGGATTTTAGCATTTGCGGTTTAACAGCAAACACGACGACATCAACCGAAGTCAGTACCGCATTATTATCGGCAGTAGTATTCACATGTAGATTGGCAGCCAATAATGCCAACGTATCCAAACTAATGTCCGACACCCAAATATGCTCAGCAGGATGCCCACTGGCAATCAAGCCACTGATTAAACTAGTGGCCATATTTCCACCACCGATAAAACCTATTTTTTGTGTATGCATAATGAATGTGTCTCGGTAAGGTATTAAATCATTTTAACCTAAATAGTGCTTTTTCCGTCAATCACAAAGCTTTCCCTAAAAAATACAATTTTGCCCTTACTGAATAATTATTAATCGGGATCTACCGTGACAATGAGTAACCTGCAACCCGCTATCTCAGTGAGTTGTTGTAAATATCCAAACATTATCGAAAGGTTCACTATCATCAGATTTTACGGTGTGCCTAGCTACGTTTTCGATGGTATTTAGCCATGGACCATCGCTTGCTTAATTGCGGTTAGACATCTAAATTAGCAACATCCAGCGCATTTTTAACAATAAAATCACGCCGAGGCTCAACCACATCGCCCATTAATGTGGTAAATACTTCGTCGGCGGCAATCGCATCTTCAATTCTAACCTGAAGCAGCCTGCGATTATTGGAATCTAATGTTGTTTCCCACAACTGTTCGGGATTCATCTCACCCAGCCCCTTATATCTTTGAATATGCTGACCTTTTTTTATTTCCTTCATCATCCATTCAAATGCCTGCTTAAAATTGGCAACCGGTTGCTGTCTTTCACCCATACGTATAAAGGAATCATTACCAAATAGCCCTTGAGTATTTTGGGCAAACTGGGTTATCTTTTGATAATCCTTACCAGCAAAAAAAGTTGATGGCAAAACAAACTGGGTGACGATACCATGCTGGCGTTTATTAACAGTAACCGAAAAATCATGAGCTGAATTGTAATCCAGATGAATAGTAAACCGCGCATTGCTGTCATTTACTACTAATTGCTTTTCAAGTAAGTCAAACCACGCTATCAGCTGTTGTTTATCCTGTCGATCTTGATCAGTAATCAGCGCCATATAAGTCAGCTGTTCTAAAAACACACTATCGTATTTCCGCGACAACCGATTAATCATATTGACCACACCAATGAATTCGTTTGCTAGCTTTTCCAAGCCCTGTCCCCGTATAGGTGGCGTGGTTTCATCGGTAAATAACTGTGTTTTATCTAGAGCCAACTGAATCAAGTATTCATTTAATTGGGCATCATCTTTTACGTAGTGTTCCTGCTTGCCTTTTTTTACTTTATACAACGGTGGCTGTGCAATATAGATATAGCCTTTTTCGACAATCTCCGGCAATTGACGATAGAAAAAAGTCAGTAGCAAGGTTCTAATGTGGGCTCCATCGACATCCGCATCAGTCATTATAATAATACGGTGATACCTCAGTTTTTCTAAATTGTATTCCTCTTTACCGATACCACAGCCTAACGCCGTAATTAACGTTCCAACCTCTTCTGAGGAAATCATTTTGTCAAACCGAGCTTTTTCTACATTAAGAATTTTGCCCTTTAATGGCAAGATCGCCTGAGTACGTCGATCGCGACCTTGTTTTGCTGAACCGCCTGCGGAATCCCCTTCCACTAAAAACAGCTCAGATAATGCAGGGTCTTTTTCCTGACAATCCGCCAACTTGCCGGGTAAGCCTGCTATATCGAGTGTTGTTTTGCGTCGCGTCAACTCCCTGGCTTTACGCGCAGCCTCCCTTGCCCGCGCTGCATCAACTATTTTACCAACAATCGTTTTAGCAATTTGTGGCTTTTCTAGCAAAAATTCTTGTAGTTTTTCATTCATGGTAGATTCAACTAACGGCTTCACTTCCGATGAAACCAGCTTATCTTTAGTTTGAGATGAAAATTTAGGATCGGGTACCTTAACTGAAAGTACAGCAGTTAAACCTTCCCGGGCATCGTCACCGGTAGTTTGCACTTTTTCTTTTTTCGCTAATCCAGAGGCCTCAATATATTGATTAATGGTGCGGGTTAACGCGCCTCTGAAACCGGCTAAGTGACTACCGCCATCACGCTGTGGAATATTATTGGTATAGCAAAACACATTTTCCTGATATGAGTCATTCCATTGCATAGCTACTTCTATAGTTACCCCATCTTTTTCAGCAATAAAATAAAAAACATCTGCAAACAAAGGTGTTTTGTTTTTATTAAGATGCCTAACAAACGCACTTATACCACCTTCAAACTCAAAAACATCTTGCTTATCATTACGTTCATCTTCCACGCTAATACGAACACCGGAATTTAAAAACGATAACTCCCTAAGTCGCTTGGCTAAAATATCATAATGAAATTCAACATCAGAAAAAGTTTGGGTACTCGGCTTAAAATTTATCAAGGTACCACTACCCTCTGCAGCCCCGACATCTGCTAACGGCTCTACGGGTACACCCATGAGATATTTTTGTGTGTATCTGCGCCCATTTTTACGCACTTCTAAATTCAATTCTTCGGAAAGCGCATTAACAACTGAAACTCCAACGCCATGTAAACCACCAGAAACTTTGTATGCATTATCATCAAATTTACCACCTGCATGCAACACTGTCATAATAACTTCAGCTGCAGAACGCCCCTCTTCCTCATGAATATCAACAGGAATTCCGCGACCATCATCAGAAACACTCACTGAACCATTTAAATGCACAATAACCTTAACTTCTTTACAATACCCTGCTAAGGCTTCATCAATAGAGTTATCCACCACTTCAAAAACCATATGATGTAAACCAGAACCATCATCGGTATCACCAATATACATCCCCGGACGCTTCCTAACTGCGTCCAATCCTTTTAAAACTTGAATATTAGAACTATCGTACTGACCATTATTACTCATGATTATTTCTACTTTATCCTAAATTAATAGTTAAATGTTCCACGTGAAACATTACACTGCTGTCACGTTACCATGTTCCACGTGAAACATCTTATAGTTTTGAAGGCTATTCAAGGAACCAAAATCCGCCATTTCGATAGCAGTCATGAACACCTGGCAGTTCATATGAGCCAAATAATTTAATATTTTTTTTCGGTTTTTTATATCTAGCTCAGCAGCAAAATCATCAATAAGCACACAAGGAGGAACGCCACCCTCAGTAATAATCAATTGAACTTGAGCTAATAACAAACTTATCACTATCAATTTCAACTGTCCTCTTGAGACATAGTTCTTTGCTAACCTACCATCAAACATTACTTGAAAATCCCCTCGATGCGGCCCACTGTGGGTAAACCCATAACGTAGATCTTTAGCTAAATCATCACTTAGGGCTTGCGAAAAGGTCACTGCCTCACCCCATCCAGAGAAGTGCTTAAGCTCTACGGGATCCCCGTCAAAAAACTGTTGAATCACACTCATAAAGACAGGGTTTAATTTATTTAAATACTGCTCACGAAAATCAGCAAGCTCAACGCCATAAGCAACCAACTCATCATTCCAGGCATCAAGTTGCTTAGGCGCATTTTTTTTTAACAAAAAATTTCGATACGTTAATGCTTTTCTAAAGCGCTTCCATACTATCAAAAAAGAATCATTGCTATTAAACACACCCCAATCTAAAAACTCTCTTCTTATTTGGCTGCTAGAATCTAATAATTGATAGCTTTTAGGATAAATTAATTGTATCGGCAACGCATAAGCCAAATCTGATCTTTTTTGATTTCCATGATGATTAACCTGAATAACATTTTTTTTATCAGCAAGTTGCAACCCCAAAGAAAAGGTATTTCCATTCTTTCGAGCTACAATACCTGAAATCGTTATTTGATCCTTATCAGAATTGATAATTGATTTAATCACAGATGTACGGAAAGATCGGGCCCGACCCAGCAAAAAAATAGATTCTAATAGCGCACTTTTACCGCTACCATTTTCCCCATAAAAAAAATTAATTGCTGTCGAAAATGTGATGGAAGATCTACAAAGATTTCTTACCCCACAGATATTCAGTTTTAATAAAGCCATCAAAATGATTTATAGCTTCATCGGCATCACAATAAATTTATAGATTTTTTCATTGGGTTCTTCAATAAAACAAGTATTTACATTACTAGCAATAGTTAATACAGCAATATCAGAATCCAAATTTGCTAAAGCATCTAATAAATATTGGGCATTAAAAGAAATGACTAAAGGCTCTCCGGAATACTCAGTAACCAACTCTTCTTCAGCTTCTTCATGCTCTGGGTTGTGCGTGCTAATTTTTAAACTGCCGGAACTAATATCGAGGGTCACACCTTTAAATTTCTCATTCGACAAAATTGCAACCCGTGTTAACGCCTCTTTAAAAATGTTTTTTTGAATCTGTAGCGAACTAAAAAATTGTTGTTGAAAAACCTTGCTAAAATCTGGGTATTTCGAATCTACCAATTTTGCTGAAAAAACAATATTTTTATTAAAAATCCTGATGCTATTATTCGAAAACTCAATCTTTAATTCAGCATCCGCATCATCTAGCAAACGAATTAATTCCAAAACCCCTTTGCGTGGCAAAATGATACGCGCTTCAATGTCGGTATTGTGACCCAATTGATCTTCATAAATTGACAATCTATGACCATCTGAGGCAACTAATTTCAGTGTATTATTAGAAATATTTAATAAAAGCCCATTTAAATAATACCTAACATCCTGATTTGCCATGCAAAAAGTTGTTTTCACCAATGCTTTTTTAAACTTTCCAGCATTGATAAAAAATTGATGATCGAATACTGACTCAGAAAACTCAGGATAATTATCTGCGGGCAAGCAACTTAAAGAAAACCGACTTTTGTTGGAAGTTATTTTTACTTTACCCTCACCTGCTTCAAAAACAATTTGTGCGCCTTGTGGCAATAATCGACAAATATCCAAAAGCTTTCGAGCCGGCACTGTGACAGAACCTTGTGCTTCACTAGAAATACTCACGGTTACAATTAACTGGATTTCAAGGTCAGTCCCTGTGAATATTATCTGGTCTTTTTTTATAAAAATTAAAACATTGGATAAAATAGGCATTGTTTGCCTTTTTTCAATAACGCTAACGATATGTTGCAAAGGAGTTAACAACTCTTCTCGGGTAATGGTAAATTTCATAATTAAATAATATAAATATATATATTGTTATTATTAAGGGGGCTAAAACCTGTGGATAACCCTGTTTTTAACTTGTAATACAAAGACTTTTCCTGTGGATAAGCCTGTGGATAACCCTGTGGATAACATGTGGGTAACTTTGGTAAAAATTTGTCTCTAAAGAAATAACTAAGTTATGCACATTTTGCACACAGGGTTATCCACAGGGTTATCCACAATCAATGACTTAGCGTTCTCAGTAAATTTGAATAATCTTCCGCGATTTTAACATTCGAATTTTTAAGCTCATTTACCCGTTTGCAAGCATTGATTATCGTTGTGTGATCTCTGCCCCCAAAAGCATTACCAATTTCAACGAGACTGAGTGATGTTAATTCTCGTGCCAAACTCATTGCTATTTGTCGTGGTCGTGTAATGTCTTGTTGCCTACCTTTGGCCGACAAATCCGCAATACGAATTTTAAAATATTCAGCAACTGCTTTTTGAATATTATTTATATTCACTAATTTATCTTGCAAAGAAAGTAAATCATGCAAAGCTTCTTTAGTGAATTCTACTGTAATTTCACGACCTGTAAACTGTGCATTGGCAATTACTCGCCGCAATGCACCCTCAAGATCCCGGACATTGGAAGGGATTTTTTTAGCAATTAAAAACGCAACATCATGAGGAAGCTTTACATGGGCTAAATCTGCTTTTTTCATCAAAATTGCAGCCCTTGTTTCCATGTCTGGAGGTTCTATAGACACGGGTAGTCCCCAGCTAAATCGCGACTTTAAACGATCTTCAATGCCTATTATTTCTTTTGGGTACTTATCGCACGTTAGCACAATCTGGTGCTTTTTTTCCAAAAGAGTGTTAAAAGTATGAAAAAACTCTTCTTGTGAGCGTTCTTTTCCTGCGAAAAACTGAATATCATCAATCAGTAAAACATCGATATCACGATAATATTCTTTAAAATGGGAAAATGAATTTTTTTGTAAGGCCCTAACCATGTCTTGCACGAATTTTTCAGAGTTAAGATAAACAATTCTAGCGGAGGGATTTCTTTTTAACACGGCATTACCCATTGCATGCATTATGTGCGTTTTCCCCAGGCCTGAGCTACCATAAATTAGTAGAGGATTATAAGCTTTGCCAATATTTTCAGAGACTTGTAAAGATGCCGCTTTTGCCAGTTGATTGGATTTACCCTCGACAAAGTTTTCAAATGTAAACGCTTTATTCAAAAAATTAGGTTTATTTCGGGGAGGTTGTATAGTGGGGGTAACCTGTCTTTCGGGGGAAAATACTGCAATTTTTTTTGAGCCAATTTCTAAATTTAAGCGCATATCGCCATTTGAAAACTGGGCAATGGCATCTTCAATTTTAGTTAGGTAATGTTCTTTAACCCAGTCTAGAACAAAACGATTGGGCGCTAATAATTTTATTTTATTTTCATCTTGGACTACCTGAAGAGGCCGTATCCAGGTACTGAATTCTGAGCTGGAAATTTCATTTTCAAGCTTGGCAAGGCAGTTATCCCAAATGGATTTCATGTGAACACTTAACGAGTATTGATTTAGTCAGAAGTCTTGCTTTGTGCATAACTATACAGCAACAAAACACGTCGCCATAAAATTGACATGATTCAGTGAATATTCTATCATAGAAGGTCGTTTTAATCTGTTTTTGTTAAACTCCACTAGGCTTAAGAAATGAAAAGAACATATCAACCCAGTAAAATTAAACGTGCTAGAACGCACGGTTTTCGCTCGCGCATGGCCACAGTGGGTGGGCGTAGAGTTATAAATGCCCGCAGAGCAAAAGGCAGGGCTAAATTAACCGTTTAGCCGCCTTAATTGTGTGGTGAGTCTCAAATTTGGTTTTTCGCCTAAGTTACGGTTAAAAAAACCCGCAGAATACAAAAATGTTTTTGATAATCCAGTAAAATCCAGTGACCAATACTTTACTTTGTTGGCCAAAAAAAATAATTTTGATCACCCACGCTTAGGCTTGGCGATTGCCAAAAAAAATATAAAAAAGGCAGTGTGTAGAAATATTATCAAGCGAACTGTCAGGGAAAGTTTCAGAATACAGCAAGGCTTGGGAAGTGTGGATATTGTGGTTTTGGCAAGACGAGATGCGGTAGGAGTGCCTCTTGACCTTTTAAGAAAATCATTGGAAAAACATTGGATTAAGTTGGTGGCCCGATGCGCATCATGCTCATAGCCACAATAAGGTTTTATCAGTATTGCATCAGCCCTTTGCTTGGGAGCAATTGTCGCTTCCATCCCAGTTGTTCAAGTTATTCTCTAGAGGCGCTTCGACGCTTTGGTGCCATTACCGGCATTTATCTGACTTTCAAAAGACTATTAAAATGTCACCCCTTTCATCAAGGGGGGGTTGATCCCGTTCCGGAAAAATTTGGTAACAAGAATGGATAACATAAGATTTTTATTAATCATTGCTTTTGGTTTTCTTGTTGTTTTGCTATGGGAAAACTGGCAAAAAGATTACGGCCCGAAGACTGTGGCAGCGATTTCAAGTTCTGCGCCATTAGCGAATGCGCAAGATGATTTACCCACAGCGACGACAGCTGCGGGTGCACAAGCCCCTGCTGCGCAAAGTGAATCAGCGGCACCTATAACCGCTTTGCCGGCTTCCAAAGTGATTACTGTCAAGACCGATGTTATTGCTGTTGAGATAGATTTGCAGGGTGGAAGCGTACAAAATTTGGATTTATTACAATATCCTGTAGAAAAGGATAATGCCATTGTTAATAAAGTGCGGACTATGTTCGGTTTGCCTGCCTTAGAAAAAAACGATACCCCCATCCGTTTGCTTAACGGAAATCCAGAAAAAATATTCATTGCTCAAAGCGGTTTAATTGCTGGTAGTGGCGCGGCGGCGGCTCCGGATCATCATTCTATATTTAGCAGCCAACAAGATGTTTATGATTTGCAACCTGGCCAAGACACTTTAAGGGTACCTTTAACCTGGACAGATAATAATGGGCTTGTCGTTAATAAGATTTTTATCTTTACACGTGGTAGCTATGCGATTGAGTTAGAACAAAGCGTTAACAATGCTTCCTCAAAGCCCTGGTCGGCAAGACAATATAGTCAGTTATTAAAGCTTCCCGTCAAAGAAGAAAAAGGCGGTGGCATGCTGACGGGTATGAAAGCGTTTGATGGCGGCGTTATCTACACGGATAAGGAAAAATACCAAAAAGTAGACTTCGATGATATGGTCGAAGAGAATCTAGATGTTGCTAGTCAAGGCGGATGGGCAGCTATGATCCAACATTATTTTGCCTCGGCATGGATACCGCCTGCTAACGAGGAAAATCATTTTTATACCAAGTATTTGAAAAGCGGCCAATATGTGATCGGCTCCTACTCCCCGGTAGTAATCGTTGAGCCTGGAAAAACCAGTAATTTTGTTTCACGTTTGTTTGTGGGACCTAAAATTCAGCCGGTTATGGAAAAAGTAGCGCCAGGCTTAGAGCTAACTGTTGATTACGGGGTGCTGACCTTTATTGGTAAGCCTATCTACTGGCTGCTGAATAAAATTCATAACATCACCGGTAACTGGGGTTTTGCGATTATTGGTGTGACCTGCTGTATTAAATTGCTGTTTTTTCCGTTATCGCAAGCAAGTTTTAGATCAATGGCTAACATGCGTAAAGTACAGCCACGCTTGAAAGAATTACAAGAGCGTTTTGCCGATGACAGACCGCGATTTAACACGGAAATGATGGCGCTGTATAAAAAAGAAAAGGTGAATCCTTTAGGCGGTTGTTTACCCATATTGGTGCAGATACCTGTATTTATGTCCCTGTATTGGGTGCTGGGTGAAACCGTTGAATTCCGACATGCGCCGTTTATGTTGTGGATTCAGGATTTGTCCATGAAAGATCCGTTCTATATATTGCCGGTCATCATGGGGATTACCATGAAAATTCAGCAAGGCTTAAATCCAGCGCCTGTTGATCCCGTACAGGCTAAGATCATGAAGATGTTTCCTCTCGTATTTACTATCTTCTTCCTGTTTTTCCCCGCCGGTTTGGTGTTGTACTGGGTTATCAACAATACCTTGTCAATCACGCAACAAACCTATATCACCAAGCAGATCAATAAAACGGCGTAGGTGCTTAATAACTCCGACACCATTGCGGCGATTGCTACCCCCTCCGGTAACGGAGGGGTGGGCATAGTCCGGATTTCCGGTGCATTAGTTACTGAAATAGCCGGTTCCCTTCTAAAAAAAAAACTTACCCCAAGGCTTGCCCAATACAATCACTTTCTTGATCAAGACGGTAATGCCATTGACTCAGGCATCAGTTTGTATTTTCCTGCTCCCGCCTCGTATACCGGTGAAGATGTCCTTGAATTGCAAGGTCATGGCGGCTCTGTTGTCTTGGATATGTTGCTGCGCCGTGTGTTATCACTAGGTGCACGACTTGCCAATCCAGGTGAATTTACCGAGCGTGCTTTCCTTAATGACAAATTGGATTTGGCGCAAGCAGAAGCGGTTGCTGATTTAATTGAATGCAGTACCGAACAATCAGCACGTTCTGCACAAAAATCCATGCAAGGTCTGTTTTCCAAGCAAATTAACGCTTTGGTTGGCGAGTTAACCGAACTTCGTATTTATGTGGAAGCGGCAATTGATTTTGTCGATGAAGAAATCGATTTTTTAAGCGATGGTGTTGTCAAAAACCGACTTGCCCGACTTTTGCTGAGCCTGCAAGACATTCAGAAAAATGCCCAACAAGGCCGCTTGTTGCGTGAAGGCATGACGATTGTATTAGCAGGCAAACCTAATGCGGGCAAATCCAGCTTGCTCAATGCGCTGGCAGGCCATGATGCCGCTATTGTGACCCCTATTGCTGGCACCACACGAGATATTTTAAGAGAGCGCATCCAGTTAGACGGTATGCCGCTCCATATTATCGATACGGCTGGTTTGTGGGATAGCGATGATATTGTTGAAAAAGAAGGCATACGTCGGGCCCGCGAAGAAATTCAAAAAGCCGACAAGATCTTACATCTGGTTGATGGGCAAGATCTTGATAAGCCATCATTATTGGGCGACTTGCCTGAGCATATTGAGATCATCAAGGTCGTCAATAAAATAGATCTTACCGGCAGATCTCCCGCAATACAACATACCACGCAAGGGACACATCTTTATCTGTCTGTTAAAACAGGGCAGGGCATGGATTTATTAAAACAGCATCTCAAACAAAGTGTCGGCTTTAATGAATCCACCGATACTGTGTTTATTGCCCGTAGACGGCATATCGAAGCGCTTAATAAAGCGTATGATTTTATCGAAAGTGCTGTACAACAATTGCAAGTCCGCGCAGGAGAGCTGGTGGCAGAAGACTTGCGCCAAGCTCAAAACAGTTTGGGTGAAATTACCGGAAAGATCTCATCAGATGATTTGCTAGGTAAAATCTTTTCTAGTTTTTGTATTGGGAAATAGCATTGCTTCAGATCGGCGCGTAACTATTTTTAAGATACCCCCTTTACGCTGTATAAACCTCCTCATCAATAAGGTTTAAATTCTGGTAAGCGTTATATAATCAGTATTCTATTTTTACACTAGAATATTGATGATTATGGCCAGAGCGGGAAGAAACCTATGTTGAAAAAAACTTTACGATGCCTACTGAAGTTGATTTACCGAGTAGAAGTCAAGGGCTTTGAAAATTATGATAAAGCGGGTGAACGCGTATTAATTGTTGCCAATCATACGTCTTTTCTTGATCCACTGCTGATGTGGCTATTTTTCCCCGATGACATTACCTTTGCCATTAATACCCAGATTTTCAAACGTTGGTGGATACAACCTTTTTTAAGTTTTTCCCAAGTGTTTCCGATGGATCCTACCCATCCGATGTCGTTGAAGAATTTAATTCATCATCTGCAAAAAAATACCAAAACTGTTATTTTTCCTGAAGGCCGCATTACGGTTACCGGTGGCCTAATGAAAATTTATGACGGTACCGGCATGGTCGCAGATAAATCAGAAGCGGCCATTTTACCGGTACGCATTAGTGGCGGGCAATACACGCATTTTTCTCGTTCGCACAAAATTGTGCGCTTGCGCTTGTTGCCAAAAATTACCATACAGATTTTGCCCCATACCCGGATAGCGGCACCGAATGATTTACGCGGCAAAGTACGCCGTAAGTTCAGTGGCCACATTTTGGCAGACATCATGACCGAAATGATGTTTGCTACCAGCAACTATCAGCAAACTATTTTTGCCGGATTATTGGAAGCGCGCACTATACACGGGGGTAAGCATATTGTTGCAGAAGACATGGATCATCAGCCCTTGTCTTATAACGCATTAATAACCCGCACTCTAGTTATCGGCAATGCCATAGAAAAAATGAGTGTATTGGGTGAAAATATAGGGGTTTTTTTACCCAACTCCACCAAAACGCTGTGTGTGGTGTTAGGCTTGCAGCTGCATGGCCGTGTACCCGCGATGATGAACTATTCCATTGGTTCCGCAGGCATGGTGTCCGCCTGTCAAACTGCGACAGTTAATACCGTGTTAACTTCACGCCGATTTATTGAAGCAGGAAAATTTGAAGAGATAGCCCGTCTGCTTAATAGCGAAGTTAAACTGGTTTATCTGGAAGATCTGGCCGAAAAAATAAGCGGTTTTGATAAGCTAATCGCTTATATACAGGCTAGAACAGCTTGTTTTTGGTATCCCAAAAAAGCCGTCTCACCAGATCATCCGGCAGTCGTTTTATTTACTTCCGGTTCAGAAGGTACGCCTAAAGGGGTGGTGCTATCCCATGCTAATATTCTGGCCAATCACAAACAAGTTTCGGCGCGTATTAGCTTTAACGCGCACGATGTTATTCTCAACTTCTTGCCCATGTTTCATTCCTTCGGCTTTACCGTCGGCACTTTGTTGCCAATCCTTAATGGCATGAAAGCTTTCTTTTATCCTACGCCCCGTCATTACACGGTTATTCCTGAAATGGCCTACGAAACGAACACAACGATTTTGTTCGGTACCAATACCTTTTTGGCGGCTTATGGCAAAAAAGCCCATCCTTATGACTTTTATAAGGTGCGCTATGTGGTTGCCGGAGCAGAAAAATTACAAGACAGCACGCGAGAGTTGTGGATGGATAAATTTGGTATTCGTATATTGGAAGGCTATGGTGCGACTGAAACCGCCCCTGTTGCTGCTGTCAATACCCCAATGGATTATAAAGCCGGTACGGTAGGTCGACTTATGCCGGATATGGCTTTTAATCTTGAACCTGTCCCCGGCATAACGGATGCTGGCAAGCTGCATGTTGCAGGCCCCAATATTATGTTGGGTTATTTGCTGCATGACAATCCGGGCGTACTGATTCCACCCGAATCCATTTATGGCAAAGGCTGGTACGATACCGGCGACATTGTCCATGTTGATGATGATGGTTTTATCAGTATTCGGGGCCGTAGTAAGCGCTTTGCCAAAGTCAGCGGTGAAATGGTATCACTGACGGCTGTGGAACAATTGGCAATCCATGCCTGGCCACTGGCATTGCATGCGGCAATTAGCGTGCCTGATAGCAAAAAAGGTGAGCAAGTCGTGGTATTGACAACACAAAAGCAGGCCACTCTTGGCCAACTTTCCGACGCTTCTCCCGGTGTCGCATCTATTTTGCTGCCTAAAAAAATACTTATCGTTGATGCTATACCGGTTATGGCCACCGGCAAAATAGACTACCCAGCCGTTACCGAGATGGCTAGCAGCCTATTAAAATTGCGCTAATTCTATTAATGTTGGAGTAGGGCAATAATGATTACTTACCCGATCACATTGGGCTTTTCAAGCTTGCCATAAAACGGCTATTCAATATTTAAAAATGAGTATATAGTTAATTCAGAGCTTGGTTTTTCTATCCTTTTATATTCCTCAGGAGGTTCAAATGAATGAAGATACCGTTAATATGGAAATCAGAAAGTTTCTAAAAACTGTCGGTGTTACATCCCAGCGTGAAATTGAACATGCGATAATTAAAGCCATTGAATCTGGAAAACTGAATGGTTGTGAGTGTATCGATGTCAAAATGACACTTGAAGCACCGGCTATCGGTATCAGCCACTGTATTGAAGGAAAAATTGCGCTTGAATAGCGGTTTTTTGAAAAAGTTAAATTGAAGGGGGCAAATGGGCAATGATTGCAGATGTTATACCCTTAGAACAACAGGTATAGTCCAGGTCTTGGAAAACCATGAAGCGCTTATTTTTTGGTCTTGCACCGGATATCGCCACCCGCCAACAATGCGCATGCCTACAAAAAGCAATCGATAACGGACAAAGCCAAGCCGTTGCTATTGCAAATTTACATGTGACCCTGGTATTTTTAGGCGCGATAAACATAAATACCGAAAACCTGCTGATGGAGGAAGCGGCAACCATCTTATTACCTGAAGTAAATCTTAATTTCGATCAACTCAGCTATTGGTCAAAGCCTGGTATTTTGTGCCTGACTTCCCGCACAATAGGTTCGAGTGTTTTATTACTGGTTGAACAATTAACAGTAATTGCACAAAAACATACGATTTCAATTGATCCACGTCCTTATCAGCCCCATGTTACTTTGGCCAGAAAAGCAAAACAATCCGTTAGCTTAGTGTTTGAACCCATTATCTGGCATGCCGATTGTTTTCATCTGTTTGAATCGTGTTCAACTGATCATGGTGTGGAGTATAGAATACTCAACTCGTGGAGCCTAAAGAAGCAATAAAGGGCTATTTAAATATCACATGAAAATGCACTGCGTTCGCTGTTTTTGAGATTTCTGCAAAACTCATGGTTTTAAAGCAGAATTTTTGTATAATCAAACGCCCTGTCTTTATTTTTATTGCATGATGCACACTACTTTTAAAACCGTAGGTATTATTGGCAGACTCAGAGATCCCAGTATCGCCACAACGTTAACTGCCCTTTGTGGCTTTTTGATGCAGCGCCACTATAAAGTGGTGCTGGCAAAAGACAGTGAGCGGTTTATTGATAACTTATCGGTAGAAACCTGTGCGCTCAACGAAATAGGCCAGCGTTGTGATTTAATAATAGCGGCGGGTGGCGATGGCACGTTTTTATCAGCGGCCCGCGCCATTGTAGACTATGACATTCCTTTAATTGGCATTAACCTGGGACGGCTGGGTTTTTTGGTAGATATATCCCCAAACGACTTAGCAGACAAGTTACAGGCTATTTTGCACGGGCATTACACCGAGGAACACCGATATTTGTTACGTGCCAAAATAATCCGTGATGGACGGGTTATTCACGAGGAAACCGCCGTGAATGAAGTTGTGGTGCACCGCTGGGTAACGCCGAGCATGATTGAAATCATCACCAAAATTAATGGCGTGTTTTTAAACTCCCAACGTTCCGATGGCCTGATCGTATCAACACCCACCGGATCGACAGCCTATTCGTTATCTGCTGGCGGACCTATTTTATACCCGTCTTTAGATGCCTTGGTGTTAGTGCCCTTGAACCCGCATACCTTATCTAATCGACCTATAGTAGTGCATGATTCGGCAGAGATTGAAATCAGCTTTTGCCAGACTAAGCAAATTAACGCGCAAGTCACTTGCGACCACATCGAAATCCCGGATGTGCTTATCAGTGATAAAATCTTTATTAAAAAAGATCCTAAGCCGATACGGATATTACATCCTGAAGGCCATGATTTTTTCCAAATACTTAGAAACAAATTAAATTGGAGCAGTGGCTACCACAGCTGACTATGCTATTAAATCTCAGTATTACCGATCTTGCTGTTGTTAAAACCCTCAATCTCGATTTAGCCAAAGGCATGTCGGTGCTGACCGGTGAAACCGGCGCGGGCAAATCCATTTTATTAACGGCCCTGGGATTGGCGCTAGGTGATCGTGCGGATTCCGGCTACATACGCCCCGATTGCAAACGCGCCGAAGTTAACCTGGAGTTTGATTTAAACGATGCGCCCCACGCACAACAATGGCTGCAAGATAATGATCTGGATGATGAGCAACAATGTTTTATTCGGCGGGTCATTAACGACGATGGCCGCTCCAAAGCTTATATCAACAACCGTGCGGTAACCTTGCAATCGTTGCAGGAACTCAGTGAAAAGCTGGTGGAAATTCATGGCCAACACGCACATCTAACCTTATTAAATAGCGATGAGCAACGACGGCTGCTGGATGTGTTCGCCAAAAATCAGCATATCCTGGAAGCCCTTAATGCCAGCTATCGGCAATGGCATACTGCAAACCAGGAGTTGCAAGCACTGCTAAAAGCCAGCATCGACCAAACCGAGCGCGAACAACTGCTGCGTTATCAACTAGAAGAATTGCAACAACTGGACTTAGCAAATTTTAACTACGCGGCTTTGTTGGAAGAGCACGGCAAACTGGCTAATCTAGAACAAATTTTAACGACTGGCCAAGAAGCGGTAGATAGCTTGTATGAAAACGACCAGCAGTCGGTTAACCAGATGCTAAACCATAGTATTAATAGCCTAACGCAACTCAGCCGTTATGCACCGGAATTAATTGAAGTATGCACGATGTTATCGGAAGCGCAGATTCAAACCGAAGAAGCGGCACTGCAATTACGCCGGTTTATAAAAGCGCAGGAAGCTGATCCACAGCGCATGGCAGTGCTGGAAGAGCAGATGGACATCATTCAAAAACTCAGCCGCAAACATCGTGTAGCGCCGGAAGAATTACCCGCAGTAATTGAGCAGCAAGAACAAGAGTTGCACGCGATTACCCACAGTGGCGAGCGTATTGCTGAGCTGACGGCACAAGCCCAGCAACTGCGTAGTCAGTATGATCAACAGGCTGCACAATTATCTGAAAGCCGTGTGCAAGCGGGTAAAAAATTGCAGCAACAAATCTCGGATATTATTAAAGAACTGGGTATGGCGCAGGGCGAATTTCTGGTGAATATTGTCTCGCAAGATGGAGATGCACCTAAACTGAATGGATTGGATACGGTGACATTTTTGGTGAGTGCCAATCCCGGTTTACCGCCTAAGTCTTTAGCCAAAGTAGCTTCTGGCGGCGAGTTATCGCGCATCAGTCTGGCCATTCAGGTTAGCACCGCCAACGATAAAAGCACCCCAACCATGATCTTTGACGAGGTGGATTCTGGAATTGGTGGCGGTATTGCCGAAATTGTCGGCCAAAAACTGCGGCGTTTAAGCCAAAATCGGCAAGTATTGTGCGTAACCCATTTGCCGCAAGTGGCCGCGCAAGCCCATCAGCATCTGTACGTGTCCAAAAGCCACACTACTGATGTTACATCCTCTAATGTGCGCTTGCTTGAAGAACCCGAGCGTATTGAAGAAATTGCTCGCATGTTAGGCGGTGTTAATATAACAGCCAACACGCTTGCCCATGCCAAAGAAATGTTAGCGCAGGCGACTTCAGATTTGTAGCGATAGCAAAAGCGTATTTAGGCACATAAATTCGCCCTCTCTATTTAGCTATTTTGTGTTATTGACACAGTGCAAACCCTATAAAAATTATTACTTAAAGGAGTTCACATGATCCGCTTTCCAGCCGAATGGGAAAAACAAGATGCTGTGCTTATTGCATGGCCACATGAAACCGGCGATTTTCAAAATCGCCTAGTCGCCGTTGAACAAAGCTACCGTTTTATAGCCGAAACTATTAGCCGATTTCAGCGCCTCATTATTGTGTATCGTGATGATAACCATCAGCAGCATATTCAAAGCCAGTTAAATAGCCTTGAAAACATTGTATATGTTCAAGCCAGGGTCAACGATATCTGGGTGCGCGATACTGCATTTTTGACGGTGGAACACGACGGTAAACCGCTATTGTTAAATTTCCGTTTTAATGGTTGGGGCGATAAATATCCACATCAATATGACAATGCTCTTAATCAACGTTTATTGACTGCGCCGTTGTTTGAACAAGCCCAATATAAAATGGTTGATCTTATACTTGAAGGCGGCAGTGTAGAAAGCGACGGCATTGATACTCTCTTAACCACTCGCCAATGCCTGCTAAATCCAAATCGCAATACAGGGTTAAGCCAACAAGATATTGAGCAACGGCTGAATAAATATTTTGGTGTTGAGCGCGTCTTGTGGCTGGATCAGGAAAATTTGTCCGGTGATGATACCGATGCCCACATTGATACTTTAGCCCGGTTTTGTGCAGCGGATACTATTGCTTACACCAGTTGTGTTAATCCCAACGACAAGCACTTCGGTAGCCTGAAAAACATGGCGGCACAATTGCATGAACTGCGCACTCAAAATGGTAAGCATTACCAGTTGATTCCATTGCCAATGCCGGCACCGATTTATGATGAAGAAGATCAGCGACTGCCAGCCAACTATGCCAATTTTTTAATTATTAACGGAGCAGTGATGGTGCCAGCGTATGATGATCCTATGGATGCTATTGCTCAACAACGCTTGGCAGGTTGCTTTCCTGATCGGGAGATTATTGCCACACCGTGCCGACCTTTGGTGCATCAGTACGGTAGCTTGCATTGCATGACGATGCAGTTTCCCGCAGCGGCGTTGGGCATTGTTTGATAACTTCCCAACCAATATAGCAAAATGTTTTTAAGCCGGGTTATCTTTAGGAGTTATAAATGGCATTTATGTTAATGGAACCCACTAATCAAACTTTTCAAGAATTGATTAGTAATGGCGTTAAATATCAAGTGCCCAGATTTCAACGAGATTACGCTTGGGATAAGGAACAATGGGAAGACTTGTGGTCTGATATTGAGACTATCAACGACGAACAATACCATTACATGGGCTATATCGTCTTGCAACGCAAAAGCCAGCATGATTTTGAAGTTATTGATGGCCAACAACGGTTAATCACGTTGTCTTTAGTGGTATTGGCGGCTATGAAAAGCATTCAGTCGCTTATCCATAAAAATGAAGAGGCCGCTGAAAACACAGAACGCTTGCGTGTACTGACCGAGCGATATGTTGGTTCTAAAAATCCTATATCGCTAAAAGTGGATAGCAAGCTTTCATTAAACAGAAATAATAGCGCTAACTTTAAAACGATTTGTTCCACCTTAGACGCACCTAATAAAAGAGGCCAAACAAAAACCAATAAACAATTAAATGAGTGTTTTAAGTTTTTTGTCACTAAAAGACTCGGTAATACTGGACAGGAAATAGCCGAATTTATTGAGCGTATTGCTTCAGGAATGATTTTTACAAAGATCGTCGTGCAAGATGATTTAAACGCTTACAAGGTATTTGAAACCTTAAATGCACGTGGCGTTCAGCTTTCCACTCCGGATTTATTAAAAAACTATATATTTTCAGTGGTAACAAAAAACAATGATGTTTCGGATGACGAACTAAATGAATTGGATGAGAGTTGGTCTGATATTGTTTCTCAGCTAGGCGAAAGTAATTTTACTGATTTTATTCGCTACCATCATAATTTTCAAGCACCCTTAGTCACCAAAAAAGAGTTGTTTGCCTCGGTAAGAAAGAGGGTGAATACCTCAGAAAGAGCTTATGAATATCTTCATTCTTTGAGTCGGTATGCACCGATTTATGCCTCTTTATTAAATCCTCACGATGATTGGTGGAGTAATCAAGATGTAGTTTATCGTAACGCTAAAAAGTACCTGGAAGGATTTGAGCTGTTTAATATAAAGCAGCCTTTTACTATTTTAATGGCTGCGTTCCATCAGTTTTCACCTGAAGAATTTGTGAGCCTTTCTAAATACATCTATATTTTAGCGATTAGATACAACGTTATCTGCCATCTTTCTCCTAATGAGCAAGATTCTGTTTATAATCAACTTGCCATCAAAATAAACTCAACTGAATTTAAACGGGCCAGCCATGTAAAAAATAGTGAGTTGTTTAAAAAACTCTACCCTGGCGATGATGTGTTTTTTAATGCCTTTGAATTTCATAAAATGCCTAGCAGACGCTCTGCAAAAAAAATACGCTTTCTGTTAGCGGAAATAGAAACCTACTTAGGGCACGAAACAGACTATACCAAAACGACCTTAGAGCACGTGTGTCCTTATAATCCTGATGAGGAATGGGATAATTATTTTGGAGAAGGGGTAAATGACATTCAAGATCGTTTAGGGAATGTGGTGCTACTTGAAAAAGATGGCTTAAAAAGGTCAAGTTTTGAAAATAAAAAACGAGTTTACTTAAGGGCGCATTATCCATTGGCACAACAAGTCGCCACTTATGATGAGTGGAATCTACCAAGCCTGAATGCTTATCAAGCATGGTTAGCAAAGCAGGCGGTAGAAACCTGGAAGGTTGCATACGATTAAAACTACCCATCTATAGATAACATTACCTTTCCTTCCACTATTCCTGATCAAGGACTACTGTGCCACAACCTCCCTTACGTATTCTGTTCAGTGCAGGTGAATCCTCCGGTGACCAACACGCCGCTAATATGTTTCTGGAGCTGAAAAAACTCCAACCCGATATTGGCGCCATTGGTATGGGTAGCACTAAAATGGCACAGGCCGGTATTGATATCCGTTATGACTCCGCCAACATTGGCGTAATTGGCGTTGTTGAAGTCATCAAACATTATCCCGAAATTTTACGAGCATTAAAGCTAATGAAACAGCTAATCGACAAAGAGCGCCCAGATTTGCTGGTGTGTGTCGATTACAAGGAATTTAACTTTAAACTGGCAAAATATGCCAAGCAGCAGGGCATTAAAGTGCTGTTCTATGTGAGTCCACAAGTTTGGGCATGGCGGCCTGGGCGCGTTAAAAAATACGGTGCCGTTATTGATATGATGGCGGTGATTTTTCCGTTTGAAACAGCTTATTATGATGCCGAAAATGTACCAGTGTGTTATGTTGGCCATCCTTCGGTGGATAAAGTGCATCCACATTATTCTAAATCTAAAGCCTTGCAGCAGTTTGGGTTGGATAGTGAGTGCCCCATAGTGGGCTTGTTGCCAGGCAGCCGTAATAACGAAATCAAACGCATGTTGCCAGTGATGATAGCCGCTGCAGAGCAGTTGCATGCCGAGATGCCCGACATTCAATTTATCTTGCCGCAAGCCGATTCCATTAGTGACAGTTTATTAGATTATTATCTGCAACACGCTAAAGTAAAAATTAATCGGATTAAAAACTTGCCTTATGATGTAATCCAATGCTGCAATGCCGTGATGACCACCTCGGGAACCGCGACACTGGAAGTGGCTTTGTTAACCATACCTATGGTGATTGCCTATAAGTTATCCCCACTCACTTATTGGTTAGGTCGATTGCTGGTTAACACCCCGTTTATCGGTTTGCCTAATATCATCGCAGGCAAAAGCATCATCAAAGAATTAATCCAGCATGAGGCATCGGCAGAAAACATGGCCGATGAGATTAAGCTCATTCTGGCGGATATTGGTTACCAAGAGCAAATGCGCCGTAATCTCATCCAGGTAAAGCAGGCGTTAGGGCAGGGCGGCGGCTCAAAAAATATGGCTAATTTGGCATTAGAAATGTTGCCTTGAGTTATTTAACGGCGACCATAGGTGTTGCGGATTTTCCGGGCTTAATGGCGCAATTATCTCCAAAGTGATTTTTATAATCCAGCATAGAACATCGTATCACTTCGTGGGCTTCATCGCGGCCATAAACATCGGTGATTTCACACACGTTTTGTTCAGAGGGCAGGTGTTTATAGGTCAAAAAATAATGCTTTAAGCGATCAATATAAGATGGGGGACAATCTGATACATCACGCCATTGCCGATAAAATTCATCACCTTTCATAACGGCAATAATTTTATCGTCGGCTTCGCCGCCATCCAGCAATCTAAATCCGCCAATCGGCACGGCCTGCAAAAGAATGTCGCCGTGGGTTACGGTACGTTCGCTTAACACACAAATATCCAGTGGATCGCCATCGCCTCTGGCCACTTTTTTACCTGATTTTAACGCGGCATAAGCGGCAACACTTTCTGCACAATAAGTGCGCGGAATAAAACCATACAGCGTTGGAATCATATTGGAATATTTTTGCGGACGGTCAATTTTCAAATAGCCGCTTTCTTTATCGATTTCGTATTTCACCGTATCGGACGGCACAATTTCAATAAATGCCGTAATAACGGAAGGGCTTTCCATGCCCGGATCTATTCCGTGCCAAGGGTGTGCTCTATAGTGCATAGTCATGATGTATGATTTTTTGCCCAGTGAAAGGCTCGTGGGTTAATTAAAAGAACATAAAAAGGGTGAGATTAAAGACGGGATAAAACGTTCAGCACCAGAAAAATTAGATAGAAATAGCGGCTTTGATAGCATCATGCGCTTGATAGGCCGTGATTTCAAAATCTTCATAGCGATAATCAAATATGGATTCAGGTTTACGGTTGATTTTTAACCTGGGTAATGGATAAGGCTGACGTGTTAACTGCAACTTGGCCTGCTCAAGATGGTTTAAATATAAATGCACGTCACCGCCTGTCCAGACAAAATCCCCCACCTCTAAATCACATTGCTGGGCAATCATGTGCGTTAACAGGGCATAACTTGCGATATTGAAAGGCACACCTAAAAACGTGTCGCAGCTGCGCTGGTATAGTTGGCAAGATAATTTGTTATCGGCAACATAAAACTGAAATAAGGCATGGCAAGCGGCCAGCGCCATTTTTCCCTGTGCAATATTTTGTTGCGGGCTAATGCGTTCGTCCGGCAAATCGGCAACATTCCACGCAGACACTATCAAACGTCGGCTGTTGGGTGTGGCTTTGATTTGTTCAATCACCTGCTGGATTTGATCAATATGCTGGCCATCCGGTGTAGGCCAAGAACGCCATTGATAGCCGTAAACAGGGCCTAAATTACCCGCCGTATCCGCCCACTCATTCCAGATTGACACATTATTGTCGGTTAAAAATTGGATGTTGGTATCACCGTTCAGAAACCACAGCAATTCGTAAATAATCGATTTAAGATGAATTTTTTTGGTAGTGACCAAAGGAAAGCCTTGCGCCAAATCAAAGCGCATCTGGTGGCCAAATAGAGATAAAGTACCGCTACCGGTTCTATCGCCTTTTGGGTTGCCTTCTTGAAGAATTTTGTTGAGTAATTCTAGATAGGGTTTCATAGGCTTACTTCAGTAGGTTACGCGGGGACTATTTTTTAATCCAATTAAAGACTCAGATTATTGATGATAGCTAAAGTGGGCGCAGATTGATTCATGGTATAAAAATGCAAGCCTGGTGCACCGCCATCCAGTAATTGCTGGCATAGCTTACTGACCAATTCCGTACCAAAGGCTTGTATAGCTCCACGGTCATCACCATAACTTTCCAGACGCTTACGCATCCAGCGCGGAATATCTGCGCCACACATTTCAGAAAACCGAAACAGCTGTGTGTACTGGGTTATGGGCATAATGCCAGGCACAATCGGAACAGTAATACCCTGTTTTTCACAGTTATCGACAAAATAGAAATAGGCTTCAGCATTATAAAAATACTGGGTAATGGCCGCATTAGCACCAGCATCCACTTTACGTTTAAAGTTTTTGAAATCTTCTGCGGCGCTGTGGGCTTGTGGATGGATTTCAGGGTAGGCCGCTACGTGAATATGAAAACTGTCTCCGGTTTCCTGGCGAATAAATTCGACTAACTCATTGGCATAACGAAACTCACCGGGCGACATCATGCCGGAAGGTACATCGCCACGCAAGGCAACTATGCGGCTAATGCCATGATCCTGGTAATCTTTTAATATGCTGCGGATGTTGATTTTAGTCGATGCCACGCAGGATAAATGCGGCGCAGCCGATAGACCTTGCGCCTGAATATTCACTACAGTATCGAAGGTTTTATCGCGTGTTGAGCCACCCGCGCCAAAAGTAACCGAAAAAAATTCGGGATTAAGTGCGCTTAAGGTTTTGTGAACAATATTTAAATTCGCCGCACCCTCATCCGTTTTAGGGGGGTAAAATTCAAAACTGAACATTTGTTGATTATCTTGTGATGGCATATTGTCCGGTTGGCCGGCATGATTTAATCATGCCGGCTTAAAGTTTAATCAGGATTAATAACGGTAATGATCAGCCTTATAAGGCCCTTCAACAGGAATGTTGAGATACTTAGTCTGTGCATCAGTTAATACGGTTAGGTTGACACCTATTTGCGCCAAATGCGAGCGCGCTACTTTTTCATCCAGTTTTTTAGGCAAAATGTAGACTTTGTTTTCGTAACTGGCGGCATTTTGCCACAATTCCAATTGCGCCAATACTTGGTTACAAAACGAATTGGACATCACAAAACTAGGATGGCCTGTGCCACAGCCTAGGTTAACCAAACGGCCTTCAGCCAATAAAATCAATTTCTTACCATTAGGCAAAATAACATGATCCACTTGTGGCTTGATGTTGTCCCAAGTGTACTGGCGTAAAGACGCAATGTCGATTTCTGAGTCAAAATGGCCGATATTACAAATAATGGCCTGGTCACGCATAACCAGTATATGTTCATGACGGATAACATGGAAGTTACCGGTAGCGGTCACAAAAATATTAGCAATCGGTGCCGCTTCTTCCATGGTCACCACGCGATAACCTTCCATCGCCGCTTGCAATGCACAAATCGGGTCAATTTCAGTGATCCAGACGGTAGCGCCCAAGCCACGCAATGATTGCGCACAACCTTTACCAACATCGCCATAACCGCAAACCACAGCTATTTTACCGGCGATCATTACGTCAGTGGCGCGTTTAATACCATCGACCAAAGATTCGCGGCAACCGTACAAATTATCGAATTTGGATTTGGTGACCGAATCGTTGACGTTAAAGGCAGGCACTTTCAGGCTGCCTTTGGCAACTCTTTCGTAAAGACGCAACACGCCTGTGGTGGTTTCTTCCGACAAACCTTTCACATCTGCCATAAGCTCTGGAAATTTATCGTGCATCATATTGGTTAAATCACCGCCGTCATCCAGAATCATATTTGGACGCCAGCCATTAGGGCCAATAATGGTTTGCTCAATACACCAGTCCGCTTCGGCTTCAGTTTCGCCTTTCCAGGCAAATACTGGCACGCCAGACGCTGCTATGGCTGCGGCGGCATGATCCTGGGTAGAAAAAATATTGCACGATGACCAGCGCACTTCTGCGCCTAATGCAGTCAGGGTTTCAATCAAAACCGCCGTTTGGATGGTCATGTGCAAACAACCGGCAATACGGGCGCCCTTTAAAGGCTGCGCCGCGCCAAATTCTTCGCGCAATGCCATTAATCCAGGCATTTCGGTTTCAGCAATATTGGTTTCTTTGCGACCCCAGCCAGCGAGGGCGATGTCAGCAATTTTGTAGTCGTTTTGGCTCATTGAGTTACGTGTCCTGTGTGTATGATTAAAGGCCGGCGGCTTGCTGCAAGGCGTCAACCTTGTCGAGCTTTTCCCAGCTGAAAGTGTCTTCGGTACGACCAAAATGCCCGTAAGCTGCTGTGGGTAGATAAATAGGTTTTAATAGATCAAGTGTGGCGATTAAACCTTTGGGGCGCATATCAAAATGCTCGCGTATTAATTGCACCAAACGATCTTCACTCAGTTTGCTGGTGCCAAAAGTTTCCACGCTGATAGAAGTGGGTTCAGCCACACCAATGGCGTAGGAAACTTGGATTTCGCAACGTTCAGCCAAGCCGGCAGCCACAATATTTTTGGCGACATAGCGCGCCATGTAAGCTGCGGAACGATCAACTTTTGATGGATCTTTACCGGAAAACGCACCGCCACCGTGTCTTGCCATTCCGCCGTAAGTATCAACAATAATTTTACGGCCGGTTAATCCGCAATCGCCAACGGGGCCACCAATAATAAATTGGCCAGTCGGGTTGATGAAATATTTGGTGTCTTTATGCAGCCATTCTTTCGGCAGAACAGGCAAAATAATCTCGTCCATGACTGCTTCATGCAAGGCTTTATTGCTGATTTCCGGTGAATGTTGCGTTGACAATACCACAGCATCAATAGCGACCGGCTTATTGTTCTCATAGCGGAAACTGATTTGACTTTTCGCATCCGGGCGTAGCCACGGCAAGGTTTTATTCTTTCTGACTTCAGCTTGGCGCTTGACTAACAAATGCGAATAAGTAATCGGCGCTGGCATGTAAACGTCAGTTTCATTGCTGGCGTAGCCAAACATCAGGCCTTGGTCACCCGCGCCTTGTTCGTGATCGGCGTCTTCATCCACGCCCATTGCAATATCGGCAGATTGTTTGCCGATAGCATTCAAAACGGCACAGCTTTGGCCATCAAAACCAATATCGCCATGATCATAGCCAATATCGCATACGACTTTACGAACCAAGGCTTCAAGATCCACCCAGGCATTGGTGGTCACTTCCCCGGCCAAAATGACCATACCGGTTTTTACCAATGTTTCACAGGCAACACGGGATTTTGGATCCTGCTCCAATAGGGCATCCAGTACAGCATCAGAAATCTGATCGGCAACTTTATCTGGATGGCCTTCGGATACAGATTCGGATGTGAAAATGAAGTTATTGCTCACGTTATCACCTTGATTATAAATGTAAAAGTCAGATACGCAAAAGGCTGCATTTAGCAGCCTTAGGTTGTTTGGTGGGCCCTGTAGGACTTGAACCTACGACCTGCCGATTATGAGTCGGACGCTCTAACCAACTGAGCTAAGGGCCCTTTATTGCTTAACTATTCGCCATCTAAAAAGCAGCGCAGTTGTTCTGATCTTGACGGATGTCTCAGTTTTCTTAACGCTTTGGCTTCTATCTGCCGTATGCGTTCACGAGTCACGTCAAATTGTTTACCCACCTCTTCCAGGGTGTGGTCTGTATTCATGTTAATGCCAAAACGCATACGCAGAACCTTCGCTTCCCTGGCCGTTAATCCAGCCAGTACATTTTGGGTCGATTCGCGTAAACCGGCAATGGTTGCCGATTCAACAGGTGACAATACTTTAGCATCTTCTATGAAATCTCCCAAATGCGAATCTTCATCATCACCAATCGGGGTTTCCATAGAAATCGGTTCTTTGGCTATTTTCAATACCTTACGAACTTTATCTTCTGGCATTTCCATACGGTCGGCCAGCTCTTCCGGTGTCGCTTCGCGCCCCATTTCCTGTAAAATTTGCCGTGAAACCCTGTTCAATTTATTGATGGTTTCGATCATGTGCACCGGAATACGTATAGTCCGAGCTTGGTCGGCAATAGAGCGGGTAATCGCCTGTCTGATCCACCATGTTGCATAGGTCGAAAATTTGTAACCACGACGGTATTCAAATTTGTCTACTGCTTTCATTAAACCAATGTTGCCTTCCTGAATTAAATCAAGAAATTGCAAGCCACGATTAGTATATTTTTTCGCAATAGATATCACCAATCTTAAATTGGCTTCAATCATTTCCTTTTTGGCGCGTCGGGCTTTGGCTTCGCCGATAGACATACGGCGGTTAATATCTTTTAAGCCGCTGATCGTTAATCCAAATTCTTCTTCAATGCCAATCAGTACCTTTTGTGCTTTTTTAATGTCTTTTTCATGCTCTTTAATAACCGAAAAATACTTGTTGTCGGCTACCAAAAACTGAGTGATCCAATCAATATTGGTTTCGTGTTCAGGGAAAGTTGAGACAAATTCTTTGCGCGGCATTTTGGCTTTATTAACGAAAATATCCATAATAATGCCTTCTTGCTCACGAGTAGCTGCAACGCCGTCTGGAATGATGCCAGACAGTTTTTTGAGATACTGTGGTGTCCACTTGAATTCCATGAACAACTCTGCCAAAACACCCAGCGCTTGCTCAGTTTTTTCGCTGGTATAGTCGTGTTTTTTAACCGCTGCTGAGACCGTTTTTAGCTGAATTCTAAGTACTTCAACTTTTTCTTTGATGTCATCATAATTGATGCCTTTCAATTCTTCTTCGGCAGTTGTTTCTGCTTCGGTTTCTGCTTCTTCAACAACATCATCTAACGCTTGAGAGATGATCAGTTCTTCAGGTTCTGATAAATCCACCAAGCCTGAAATCAAATCAGTGAGTCGAATACCGCCTTCTTCGGTAGAAATATTATCAAAAGACTGGATGAAGTCTTCAACAACTACACAAGAACGCGCCAATGCTTTAATGAGTTGTTGCTGGCCTTCTTCTATGCGTTTGGCAATTTTTAGTTCGTCAGCGCGGGTAAGTAGCTCAACCGAGCCCATTTCGCGCATGTACATGCGGACGGGATCTGTGGTACGGCCAAATTCGCTATCGACAGAGGCGAGTGCTGCCACTTCTTCTGCGTCTTCGTCATCGGTGGTAACGGCGGCTTGATCAGTGATTAATGAGTCTTCGTCGGGAGCGGATTCATATACCTGAATGCCCATATCATTGATCATGCTAATGATATCTTCAATTTGTTCAGGATCAACAATGTCAGGCGGCAAGTGATCGTTAACTTCGGCATACGTCAGGTAGCCCTGAAGTTTGCCTTTAGCAATCAGTTGTTTGAGTTGAGATTGTTGTTGCTCTTGGTTCATTAGGTATTCACCGATAGTCTATTTCAGAAATGGGACTATGCTTAAATCCGCAATTATACTATAGATCATAACTTTGGACAGCACTCTATTTTTGTGCTAATAATTTACGCAGTGTTTCTTTTTCGTGTGGTAATAATTCTGCACCCTTATTCAACAGCTTTTCCAGCGTGCCTGACCTGGCATGACTCAATAATCTCGTCAATGTGTCATTAAAGGTGTCTTCTACCTTGTCTTCCGGCAGCATTAAATCCAGCATAATAAGCTTTTTTACGGTATTTTCTTGGGCGTTATCTCGATAAAGCTCCATTAAAACGGTCGCGCTGCTTGGGCGATAGGTCGTGATGGTTTTCACAATATCTTTGAGCAATTCCACGCCGGAAAACTCCAGCTCGTCCCAGTCAATGTTTTTTTGTTCAATCAAGTTGATGATTTGGGGGTTCTGTAGCAATAATGCAATAGCGGTACGTGCAGATGAGAGGCGACCTGCATTTCTGGCTTTATCTTGTGGTGAATTACGCTGTCCTGGGTTGAATATAACTGCTCTTTCTGGAATATCCAGTGTCGCCAAGCCAGATAGGGCTTTCAGATGGCTGATCATCATGTCTTTAAAGGCGCTTTCTGATAGCTTTTCCAAATACGGCTTGGCTTTGGCGACCAATTGGGCGCGGCCCTCCATTTCAGTTAGATTTAATTTGGCTGACAGCTGCTCAAAAAAATACGCGGATAAGGCTTGTGCGTTATGGGTTCGTTCGGTAAATTCAATCAAGCCTTCTTTGCGCACCAGCGAGTCGGGATCATGTTGGCTGGGCAATAGCATAATGCGCAGCTGCCGGCCATCTTTCATGCTGGTGAAGGCAACTTCCATTGCACGCCACGCCGCTTCGCGCCCCGCTTTGTCGCCATCAAAACAAAAAATCAATTCCGATGAAAAACGAAATAACAAATCCAAATGCGCCTGCGATGTTGCCGTGCCCAGTGTTGCTACTGCGTAATTAATACCAGCTTGTGCCAAGGCAATCACATCCATATAGCCTTCAACGATTAAAATGCGCTGCGGCTTAGGATTAGTTTGCAGTAATTCATACAGGCCGTACACTTCTTTGCCCTTATGAAATAGCGTGGTTTCCGGTGAGTTCAGGTATTTAGGCAGCGAATCGTCCAAAACCCTGCCCCCAAAGCCAATCACCCGTCCGCGCTTGTCTCTGATCGGAAACATAATACGGTGGCGAAAACGGTCGTAAGCCGAGCCATCATCACGCGCGACCAGCAGCCCTGCATCGACAAGCGTATTAGCAGGAAAGCGTTCGGTGAGGGTGTTCCAAGCATTGGGCGCGTAGCCGAGCATGAATTGACCTGCTATGTCGCCGGTGATACCGCGATTTTTTAAATAATCGACTGCTATCTTGCCATCGGTACTGGCGCGGAGTTGCTGCACATACAATGCAGTGACGTGCTCCATCAGTAGATACAGATTGCTGATCGTGTCTTTGGCTTGTGTAGGTTGCTGGTTATTGGCTGATTCACGCGGCACTTCAACCCCTGCAAACGAGGCTAGATCTTCAATCGCCTCGACAAAATCCAGGTGATTAAAATCCATCACAAAGCTGATGGCATTGCCGCTGACACCGCAACCAAAGCAATGGTAAAACTGCTTGGTGCGGTTAACAGAGAAACTGGGGCTTTTTTCGGTGTGGAACGGACAGCGTGCCGAGTGGTTAGTGCCGACTTTTTTAAGCGGCACGTAGCTATCGATCAGGTCGACAATATCAATCCGCGTTAATAAATCATCGATAAATTCGCGTGGAATCCTGCCGCCAGACATTAAACTACCCCGACATGTAACTTACCCAGCTAGGGCGGATTTGATCTTGGAGCCGACTACGGCCATATCAGCACGTCCTTGCATAGGGGCTTTCAGCAGGTTCATGACTTTGCCCATGTCTTTAATGGACTCAGCGCCGGATTCAGCTATCGCCGCTTGAATCATGGCATCCATTTCCGCATCAGTCAGGGCTTGCGGTAAATAATCTTGAATGACGACTAACTCGGCTTCTTCAATAGCAGTCAGATCAAGTCGTCCCGCATCGTTAAACTGCCTGATGGATTCACGGCGCTGTTTGACCATTTTATCCAACACCTGGAGCGTGCGTACGTCATCCAGGATAATGCGTTCGTCGACTTCAATCTGCTTAACAGCAGATAAAATCAGGCGAATAACACCTAACTTGTGCTTGTCGCCGCCTTTCATGGCGGCTTTCATATCGTCCTTGATACGGTCTGTTAACAAATCCATTGGTTTGCCTTAACTTACAGAGTAGGACGGCCGCGACGCAGGTTTTTAAGTGCATAGCGTTCACGCGCCAATTTTTTCAAATGACGTTTAACCGCAGCAGCGCCTTTGCGTTTACGCTCAGCGGTGGGTTTTTCGTAAAACTCACGGCGACGTACTTCAGCTAAAACACCGGCTTTTTCGCAGGCACGTTTAAAGCGACGAATCGCGATGTCGAAAGGCTCATTTTCTTTAAGTTTGACTGAAGGCATTTATTAATCCAAGTGTGATAATATTTAATAACAGGGGCGCACAGCGCCTCTAAATAAACTGAACCCTTAATTATACCTTTACTTTTCCAATTTTCAAAAAAATTCATGTACGTATTGGGCATAGAAACTTCATGTGACGAAACCGCCGTCGCTATTTTTCACAGTAGCAAGGGCTTGGTACATCACTTATTGTACAGCCAAATCGACATGCACAGCGAATACGGCGGTGTTGTACCAGAGCTTGCATCACGCGATCATATCCGTAAATTAATTCCGTTAGTTAAGCAACTGTTGCAAGAAAGTGGCTTGACCAATGCCGATTTGGGCGGTATAGCTTATACCGCAGGGCCAGGATTAATGGGTGCGTTATTGGTGGGAGCAGCAACTGCCAGAAGCATGGCGTATGCGTTACAAATCCCTGCTGTGGCGGTGCATCACATGGAAGGGCATTTGTTAGCGCCGATGCTGGAAGACAAACCGCCATCGTTTCCGTTTTTAGCGTTATTAATTTCCGGTGGTCACACATTATTGGTGCATGTTAACGGTATTGGCCAGTACGAATTGCTGGGCGAATCGTTGGATGATGCAGTGGGTGAAGCGTTTGATAAGACGGCCAAATTGTTAGGCTTAGGTTATCCGGGCGGGCCAAAATTGTCTGTGTTGGCTGAATTAGGCACGGAAAAAATCCGCTTTCCACGTCCGATGACCGATAGACCTGGCTTGGATTTCAGCTTTAGCGGTTTGAAGACTTTTGCGATGAACACCATTAATGCGTCGCCCAAAACCGAACAGGACAAAGCCGATATAGCCGCCAGTTTTCAGGCGGCGATTGCCGATACGCTCAGTATTAAATGTCGTCGTGCCCTTCGGCAAACTGGACTTGGTCGTTTAGTGGTGGCCGGTGGTGTGAGCGCTAACGCACAAATTCGTGCAGCGTTAAGCCTTATGGCGACGGGCGAAAATGCCGAGATTTATTTTCCCAGAGCACAATTTTGCACCGATAACGGCGCAATGATCGCTTATGCCGGTTGTCAGCGCTTGATGGCGGGGCAAGTGGAAGGCTTGGCGATTACTGCGCGTCCGCGTTGGCCGATGATGGAATTATCTTTTACGTGTTAATGCGCAGGGATTAGGAGTCCGCTTAAGCTTTGTGTAATTGACTCATTAAAAACTCTTCAACCTGAGCTAAAGGTAAAGGATGGCACAATAAATAACCTTGCGCTTCGTTACAATGATTCTCCTGTAAAAAAGCCAGTTGAGCATCGGTTTCCACACCTTCGCAAGTTACTTGCATGTGCATGCTATCAGCCATAGACATAATGGCAACGGCAATAGCACTGTTGTTTACACTTTGTTCTAAATTGCGAATAAAACTTTGGTCAATCTTCAAGCGATCAATAGGAAAGTTTTTGAGTCGGCTTAAGCTGGAATAACCCGTGCCAAAATCATCTATAGCCAAGTGTACGCCCAGCTGTTTTAGGGAAAGCAGAACGTCCAGTATCTCATCTTCATCGGACACCAATGCGCTTTCAGTGATTTCTAATTCTAATAGGTGGGCTGGCAGCCCTGTTTCGGCTAATATGATTGCTACTTTGGAAGGGAAGCTTTTATGCCTTAATTGCAGTGCTGAAATATTAACAGCCATGCGGTTCAGCGTAAGACCCTGATGTCTCCACACACAGGCTTGTTTACAAGCCTGACGCAAGACCCATTCACCGATATTTATGATGAGATTAGATTCTTCGGCTAACGGAATGAATTCAGCCGGGCTCATACGTCCAAGCTCGGGATTAACCCAGCGCAGCAAAACTTCCACTCCGCAGAACTTATTGAGTGCGATATCCAATAACGGCTGGTAATACAATTCCAGCTCGTCGTGCTCGATGGCTTTACGTAAGTGATTTTCTACATTAAGCCGCCGCAAAGCTGCTTCAGTCATCTTGCTTGAGAAATACTGGTAGATATTACCGCCGGCACGCTTAGCGTAGTACATGGCCATGTCGGCATTTTTAAGTAATTCTTCCCCAGAGCCACCATCATCGGGGAAAACCGCAATGCCGATGCTGGAAGTGATGTAGATTTCGTTGCCGTCAAATAGGTGTGGTTCGGCCAGATTAATACGGATACGTTCAGCAACTGTTGCCGCGCTTTCGCTGCGATCAAGACTGGATAAAAGTACCGTAAACTCATCGCCACCTAAACGTGCCAATGAAATACCTTCTTCGGTGGTACCGGTGCGAATCAATACATCGCTGGCGCGCAGACTTTTTCGCAATCGCTCGCCGGTCTCCTGGAGAATAAGATCGCCCAAATGATGACCCAAGGTATCGTTAATACGTTTAAAACCGTCAAGATCTAAAAAAAGCACCGCGAATTTTTTCTTTTCGCGTTGCGCCAACGCAATCATGTGTTGCAGGTATTCTCGGAAAAACTGCCGATTGGGGAGTTCGGTTAAGGTATCAAAATAAGCCATACGGTGCAGGCGGCGTTCGCTTTCTACCAGCTGCAAGGTGGTGTAGCTGCCTCTTAGCATGTAACGTACGCGATGATTCAGCAGGGGGATATTAATGGGCTTGGTAATAAAGTCGGTAGCACCCACTTCAAAGGCCTGGTTGATTGAGTCAAAGTCTTCAAGGCCTGTCATCATCAAAACAGGAATATGCTGACTGTTTGGCAGTTTTCTAAGTGCGGTGCAGGTAGCAAAGCCATCCATTCCATTGGGCATCATAACATCGAGCAACACCGCATTTGCACCGCACACACCCAGTAAAATTAAGCCTTCTTCACCACTAGCCGCTTCAGTGGTTTGGACACCTACTGCTTGAAGCGCGTTGGCAACCAGCAATCGGATCATCGGATCATCATCAATGATGAGAACGTGAGCTGAATGTTGCATGTTTATTCCTATATGATTTTAGTGGATGAGCTAAGATAATTATTCAGTGCCACACGGGTACCCATAAATTCCTGATTTATACGGTCAAGCGAGCTGCCGGAAACATCATAACGATGGTTTCTTGCTTCATTTTCCACGTCACGGCACAGCTCCGCCAAGCCTTGAGCGCCGACCTGGCCGCTACTGGATTTTAATGTGTGAGATGCGGCGCGAATAGCATCAACATCACCGGTGCTCCAGGCGTGTTTTAAAGACTGCACAAGTGTTTCGGCATTGTCCATATAAAGTGCAATGATACGTTGTAATAAGCCATTATTAGCGTTGGGATCAAGATTGCGAATAGCTTCTAACGCGGACTCATTAAGAGCCGATTCAAAGGGTTGGGGCATTGTTTGAGGGCTGGCTGTTTCCAGAACCAGCCAGGGCAACATGTCGTCCGCATGGTTTATATAGCGCGTAACAATCTGTTCCTGCAATATATTATTCGCAGTGGATGCTTGTTGATCGTGTCGTGTTTCGGGGCTGGTATTCTCAATTTCTAATGGCGCTACTTTATACGCTTTCGGTGTCTCTGTGAATACTATTGCCGAAGCTTTTACCCACATTTTAATCATGCGCAACAAAGATTCGGCTTTAAAAGGTTTGGACAAATAATCGTCCATGCCAGCAATTAAACATTTTTCCCGATCCCCTTCAATGGCATTTGCCGTTAAAGCAATGATAGGGAAATGATGGAGTTGCCCGGTGCTTTGTTGCCGTCTCATTGCCGTTGTGGCGGTATAGCCATCCATTTCTGGCATCATGCAATCCATTAGCACTAAATCATAAGATTTGAGCTTGACGGCTTCAAGGGCTTCTAAGCCATTCTGGGCAATATCTACCGAGCAGCCGAAACCTTGTAGCATATACTGCGCGACTTCCTGATTCACCTGATTATCTTCGGCTAACAAAATGCGTGCATTGATGACGGTTACGCCGGTTTTTGCACTGTTGTTGTCAACGGCAGGTAAAGCTGAATTCGGTATTAGGGCGTTTAGCAGACATTGATACAGATCACTTTTGCGTATGGGTTTAATCAAGTAAGCGGCGAACCCGGTTTTTTTAGCTTCGGCGGCTTCACCTTTAAACAGTGTTGAAGTCACCATAACCAACGGTATGTGTGCCAATACTGGATCAGTTTTGATACGATGGCCTAATTCTAAGCCATTCATGCCGGGCATTTTCATATCAATAAGTATCAGGTCATAAGGAAGTTGGCCGTCATCCGGCTTTCTCAGTAAATCTAAGGCAGCTAGCGCACTAGCAACGGCATTGACAGACATGCCCCAAGACAACGCGTGGCTTTGCAAAATATCCCGATTGGTATCGTTGTCCTCGACAATCAGCAGCTTTAGACCCGATAGTCTTGACCATTCTATCGATCGGTCCAGCTTTAAACGGGTTGCCAACAGCAGCGGCAAAATGAAGGCAACCGTGGTGCCTTGGCCAGCACAGGTATCCACGCTGATCATCCCTGTCATCATTTCGACCAATTGCTTGGAAATTGCCAAGCCTAAACCGGTGCCACCATATTTGCGGGTGGTGCTTCCATCGGCTTGAGAAAATGCCTGAAACAGACGTGGCAGATTATCTTCACTGATGCCAATACCGGTGTCGCGGATCGCAAAACGAATTTTAATCGGGCTGGAATTGCTCTGTTGTAACATTACGTGCGAAGCTTCATCAATCATAACGTCCACTACGACCTCGCCGTGGCCGGTGAATTTAATGGCATTACCCACCAAATTGCTCAGTACTTGCCGTATGCGGGTGGGATCACCTTTAATGCCTTCGGGCACATTGGGCGCAATGCGATAACTCAGTTCCAAGTCTTTACTGTGCGCTTTTTCAGCAAATAATTCAATAACATCCTCAATGAGATTATGCAGATTAAAATCCAGGCTCTCCAATTCAAAGCAACCGGCTTCTATTTTAGAAAAGTCGAGAATGTCATTAATAATAGACAGTAATGATTCACCGGATCGATGCACCGTCTCTACAAACCGTTGCTGGGTTGGCGTTAAGCCAGTGCCTAATAACAGCTCGGACATGCCCAGTACGCCGTTCATTGGGGTGCGAATTTCATGGCTCATATTAGCGAGAAATTGTGATTTGGCCGCGTTCGCCGCTTCAGCGATTTCTTTAGCCTGGCGCAATTCTGCGGTGCGCGCTTCGACTTGTTGTTCCAGGTTAACATAGTGTTGCGCCAGATCTTGATCGCGCAGATGTATTTCATCAAGCATATCATTGAACGCATCTACCAATGTGCCGACTTCATCGTTATCTTGCTTGGTCACTCTAAGCATGTAGCCGGAGTGTGAGACCTCCCGCGCGGCTGTGGATAAATAACTGATAGGGTGCGTGACTCTTATGGTCATTCGTCGGGCTAACACTAAAGCCACTAGAAAAGTCGATAACAACACCAAAATCGAGGTACCGATACGCACCAAGAGACTGGCCCAAATCCACCCTAGGGAGTAGCGCAGATTTAGGCTACCCAGGTGTTGTTGATCGAGTGTTACGGGCTGAATAACACTGATTTCCCGCCACGGAAAAAATGCCGGCAATTGGACACGCTCTTTACGGCTAAAATTAGCCATCTGTCGGCCATCAAGGGTATTGACTGTGGCGTGGGTAATATCAGGAATTTCTTGCAACGAATTAAGTATTTGTTGCGCATTCTTGTCATCAACAAAAGATAATGCCGCCTGTAAGTTACTGGCGGTAAGCCGCGCAAGTACATCAAGCCGGTCGTGCTCAATTTGCTTTGCGCCTCTCACTTCTATTATTGTTTCTAAAACAAAATCAGCCGTCATTGCCACCGCCATACAAATAAAAAGAATCAATTGAAGTTTGTGGGCAATGGAACTGTCACGGAATAGTCTTTTAAACATGGTTATTTCCCTCGAACGTCGCGAGCTATACTCAATAACTGCGCACTCAACTTAAGGCCAGTGGACTTAACTTGTTCCAAATTAACTTCAAATTGCAAGCGGTCGCCATCATCTATCAGAATGATCATGCCACCCATATCAAGAAACCCTTCCAGATTGCTGACTATTAATATGGGCGTGTTTTTGGTGTTTTTAAGCCATTCGCGGATGCGCACGGGCTTTTCCTCTCGCGCTAAAAACAGCAGTTGACAGGCGCTTGCATTTTCGCCCAGTTCGACACGTTTAATACGGACGGTTTTATTCTGTGCGGGTAAACCGGCAATACCCTCCAAATCTGCATCGAATAAGTAGCTTTCGGTAACGCACAGTGTCAACTTATCACTTAACTTATCTTGCTGCGGCCACTCTGTGAATTTCAAAAAATTATAGAGGAAAGCCGCTGTCAACGTTTGTTCGCTACTGAGTGCATTGGCAGATGCGCTAGTACCTGTTGTTATGGCCATTGCTAATACGATAGCCATTAAACCAGGCAGAAGCCGTGTAAAATTCACTAATAATCGCATGGTTAAAATCCGTATTCCAGACGAAAACGCACGGTACGCCCATCCATGGCTAGAGTATCTTGGATATGCTCACTGCCTCCCAAAACGGGGTAATGTTGGTTTAACACATTGTAAATACCGAGTGTAGGCTGAAAGCCATATACGGGCTTGGTAAACGCTAAATTAATATTGAACAAGTGATAGGAATGGGCAATATTGTTGGCAAGGGTGCGGCGTTGATCCACAAACAATTCCTCAAAACCCAGGCGCACAGTATCCTCGAAAAAAGGTTCGGCATAATGTAACTTCACCAAGTTTTTGGGTGAATCAGGTGCCCAGCTTCCGCCCTTCAAATTTTCATCACGCGTGTAATTATGGGTCCAGCTTAATTTAATCTGCCGCCCGTTTTCCCAATGTTTTTGAGCCCCCAGCTCAAAACCATAGGTTTGAAAGTGTCCTGAGTTAACGAATTGAAGGAAACTAGGGGAGGTGTTGTCGGTATCCTGAACCAGGACATTCCTAAGATCGTTATAAAAGACTGTGCCCAACAATTTTAGGCCGTGGCCGGGGTACCACTCGGCAATTGCCTCATAGCTTTTTATAAGTTCCTGCTTGTTATTAGCATTTGCCCTGTTGCTGTCAAGAAAATTGTAATCACGCTCGTAAACATTAGGCGCACGAAACGCTGAACCGTAAAGTAGCTTGCCAGTAAAGGTGGGTGTAATATCCCAAATCAAGCCGACGCGAGGATGTAGTTGCAAACTGTTGATCATGTGATGGTAATCTAAACGCAGCCCCATATTGACAAGCAAGCTGTCGGTGATACGGTATTCATCCTGAGCATAAATACCCGCCCGCCAGCCGTTGCGGTTACTGTTGTTATAAAGTTGATACGGATTGATGTCGAAATTAATAAGGTGCTGGTTCTGGTCATATTGTGCATCTATCCCCATGATCCACTTATGATGTTTAATTTGAGTACCCGTGAGTTTAAATTCACCGCCCCACCAACGCGTATCTGTCGCATCGTAATTCAATACGCGCACACCTTTATCGCTAATGGGCGTATCGGCATAATAGTCGTACCAATGATGAAAAGCCCGCACTTCTACACCCAAACCGGCATTGAATTGAGTGATGTAATCCATATCGATATAAGCCTGTTTATCGACGGTGAAATAACTTTTATCATTGAAAATTGCACCGAAAGAGGCCGTGGGTACACGCTTGTAGCGATCAATATAGCCAGCCCTGACAGAAAAATCCTGATAACTTAGCTGGCCGAACAACCGGCTGGTTCTTTCTAAATCCATGTCTTGGGCGATGCCGCCGTTAGTTGCCGCGTATTTCGGAAAATGTAACTGTTCCTGGCCATGAGTAAAAAATTGCGAGCCGTTGATCAGTAAATCAGCGCCGTTGCTCCATTGCTTGCCAAAAGTCGCTCGTCCCCGGTAAGTGTCAAGACTCCCCGCTTCTGCACTGACTCGCGTTCCGTTGAATTTTTTACCTTGCTTGCTGATAACGTTAACAACACCGAGTAAAGCATTTGCTCCGTACACCGATGAGCCAGGGCCTGGAATGTATTCAATACGCTCGATAAGGTTCATGTCCAGCATGAATTCTTCGCCAATAAAGCCTTGGTCAAAAGTCGCATCATTCATACGGCGGCCATCAATCATAATCAGCACGCGTGAATTGTAATCTCCGCTGTGAGAAAACCCACGCGTACCCAGGTAACTGTAATTACGGTCATTGCGGATATACAAGCCGCGCATGGCATTGAGTGCATCGGCTAAAGTGCGCCAACCGTAATTACGAATGTCGTCGGCGGTGACGACATCAACCGCAGAGGGCGCTTCGGATGATTTTTGTTTAAAGCAGGATGCCGATGACACTTCGATGTTGAGCAGTTGCTCAAGAGGCAAATCATAAAGTTTGCTCTGCGCTTGTGCCGAAACCGTTTGCGCATTACTTAAAATAGCGCCCACCAAAAAAAACGGTATGTGTTTAAACCGAAAAAATGTCTTTTTTGTATTGGTTTCTGCACACAGGTTTATAGCAGCGGATGCAATTCTATTCATATCAATTAAATATAGTAGTTAATTGATAAACAGAAGTCGGTTTTAAGTGTTTTATTTAAAAAACCGCTTAAAACCCGTATTCCAGACGGAAGCGCACGGTGCGTCCATCCATGGCTAGCGTGTCCTGAGTATGCACATCGCCACCCAGTACTTTGTAGTGCTGATCTAATACGTTATAAATGCCGAGTGTGGGCTGAAAGCCATATAAGGGTTTGGTAAACGAGAGGTTGATATTGAGCAAATGATAGGAGGGCGCAATATTGTTAGCCAAAGTACGGCGTTGACCCACAAAAAGCTCCTCAAAACCCAGGCGTACCGTATCGTTAAAGAAGGGTTCAGCGTAATGCAGCTTAACTAGGTTTTTGGGTGAATCCGGTGCCCAGCCCCCGCCAAAAGTTTCGTCGCCATCAACATCACGCGTGTAATTATGCGTCCAGGTCAGTTTTAACTGGCGACCATTCTCCCAACGTTTTTCCCCCCCAAGTTCAAAACCGTAGTTATGATAAGCACCTGAATTAATAAACTGTCCAAAAGTGGCCGATTTATTATCCGTATCTTGCACTAATACTTTTTGTAGATCGTTGTAGAACAGTGTCCCTAATAATTTAACGCCTTTGCCAGTACGCCATTCTGCAATTGCCTCATAGCTATAAATGAGCTCTTGTTTATTGTTTGGGTTTTTTACGAAGCCAAAGGCGGGGATATCCATATCGCGCTCGTAAACATTCGGTGCACGAAATGCCGAACCATATAGCAGTTTAGCCGTCAATGTAGGCGTGGCATCCCAAATCAGGCCTATGCGAGGGTGCAGTTGCAAATTCTTGATCATGTGATGGTGATCCAGACGCAAACCGGCATTAATCAACAAACTCTCCGTAATACGCCATTCATCTTGGGCGTAAAGTCCAGCACGCCAACCATTATTACTGCTGGAATTATAGAGCTGGTAAGGATTAATATCATAATTAATCAAATGCTGGCGTTGGTCGTATTGAAACTCCAATCCTGCAATCCATTTATGGTGTTTGAATTGAATACCCGTTAATTTAAGTTCACCGCCCCACCAACGGCTATCCACCGCATCATAATTAGCGATGGGGTTCAGTGGTGGCACACCCACATTCCCATCATAGGGCGTAATAGAATGGTAATCGTACCAATGATGAAAGGCTCGCGCTTCCAACCCTAATTGGGTGTTTATTTGGGTAATGTAATCCAAATCAACATAATACTGTCGGTCAACATTGTAAAGTCTGTTGTCGTTGAAAATAGCGCCGAAAGATGCCGTGGGTATGCGCTTGTAGCGGTTAACGTAGCCTGCCCTGAGCGTAAGATCCTGATAGCTTAATTTACCAAATAGCCTGCTGCTCCGCTCTATATCCATATCTTGAGCAATACCGCCGTTGATCTTGGCAAACTCCGAAAAAAATAATTGTTCTTCACCATGACTAAAAAACTGTGAGCCGTTAACCAGTAAATCAGCACCGTTTTTCCAGCGCTTACCAAAAGTTGCCCGTCCTCGATAGGTATCTAAACTGCCTGCTTCGCCGCTTACACGCACACCATTGAAATCTTTACCCTGCTTACTAATGACATTGATGACACCGAGCAAGGCATTAGCTCCGTAGACCGACGAACCAGACCCTGGAATATATTCGATGCGGTCAATCAGATTCATGTCGAGTAAAAAGTCTTCACCAATAGCAGCTCCATCGTAAATAGCCTCATTCATGCGTCGCCCGTCGATCATAATTAATACGCGCGAGTTGTAGTCGCCGGTGCGGGAGAAACCTCGATTGCCGAGGTAGGAGTAGCTACGGTCGTTGCGAACTGTCAGTCCACGCATGGCACTAAGCGCATCGGCGAGAGTACGCCAACCGTAACTGCGGATCTCTTGGGCGGTTACCACATCAACTGCCGATGGTGCTTCGGAGGATTTTTGCTTGAAACGTGAGGCGGAAGTAATTTCCACATTCACTAACTGATCCAAAGATAACTTTAAAAGCTCATTTACCTCCTGTGCTAAAGCAGTTTGGACGCAACTTAAAGCACTCCCCCAAAGCAGCGATTGCCTGCAAACCTCTCGGATTGATATTTTTACTTTAAAAATTTTAGTAACCATAGCCATGACATTTTTATATCTAATGTCATTAAATATAGTAGAGTTTAAAAATTACACCTTGACGGTTACCTAAAATTCTTTAACAACATTGCACGGCATTCCGAGCTTTTTTACGGCTATAATAATTTTATTTTCAATTCACTGATATTTCAAAAAACGCAGTCTATACTATGTAAGTACAGCTTTAGCCCCAGACTGAGTGTGCAAATCACACCTGCAATATTCAACTTAAATATATTTTCAAACACTTTTGCAACCAGTGTGGAGAAAAACTACGGTTGTATATTTTAGTTGCAGGTAGATTTAATAGGCTAAGACCCACCTGCAAATTGCCATAATAATAAAAAATTCATAAGGCATTGTCTATGCGCGGCATCTTGATTCTTACTACATTATCCTGCTTTACCGGATGTGCCGCCTCACAGTTGAATCCACGACTGGATTTTCAGCGGATAAAAACAATTGTTTTTTACTAGAACAGATAGCTATATGGATTCTTTAAAGAAAGAAAAGGGCAGAATCGAGCAATATGATATTTTACGCGGAATTGCAATAAGTTTTATGCTGATGGCAAATAGTGCCGCCTCTCTTTACATCGGCACTCCTCCACTACCGATGAGGTTATTGGGATCATTTGCTGCGCCCAGTTTTATGATACTAGCTGGCATAATGCTTGCCATCGCTAAAAAACCAAAGTTACGCAAGGGATTTCTCCTTATAGCCACTGGCTGCTTAATTGATATATTTGTATGGCAGATTGTGCCATTTGTGACTTTTGACGTGCTTTATACGCTTGGCGCGGCTATCTTAATAACGGCATATCCAGCCCGTTTATTTCCTATAAGGGTGCTTTGGCTTTTAGGGGTAGTATTTATTTTGGTTGGTCAGTGGTTGCAAGGGGCATTTGGTTACAATCCCGAAATTTTAGAAATTGCTTTGCCTCCACAAAACCCATTCCCTCCGATTAAAAGTATTCTGTCTCGTATTCTTCGCCAGTTGTTTATCGATGGGTGGTTTCCACTTCCCCCCTGGCTAGGTTTTGTTTGGTTAGGCGCGGCTTTACAGCGCAGCCTTCAAAACACAGTATTGTCACACGGCAATAGTTTTCTCATGCTCTGTATTTCAATAATATTGTTTGTCGTTTCATCTGCCTATTGGTCACTAAATTTTGTCGTTCCTGAGCCCCGTGTGGGCTACACCGAGTTGTTTTATCCACCCGATGTTGGATTCTGTTTTACATCTATCAGCGCATTTTGCATAGCCTTATTTTTGTTTCAATCAATTGTCCGCTGGCAACCCGCCCTCTTCATTTTGGCACCCCTAAAATGGATGGGGCAATGTTCACTTTGGATTTATATTCTTCATTTGGTGGCAATTCGGAGTCTACTCTCGCTGCATTTTGAAACTCCTGAACTCAATAGTTTTTTGTTCATTGTTTTTATGTTATGGGTATTTTTTGCAATAACTGCTCGCATTCTTTCGGCGTATCCTTTTGTTAGTAAAAGAAACCATGTGTAATAACGACTTACTCTTGGCAAGCTCCGCCATATTAACCTTAGGTATTTGTACGAATTACCTCATTACAACCTTTGGCGTGATAATGGAATTGCCATTTATGGTAATGCTATATTCCAATCTGCCATAAATGCAAGACATAGTATTGCTGCCAATGAAACCACTACATGACTATAAACGTTTCACTATAATTGGATTAGGCCATTTACTCTACGCAGCTTTTAACTGGGTGTTCGAACATATCATCTATGTTTACGCTGTATTCACATGGGGTATGTTGGTAGGCGGGGGATTGATGACCCTTCTTTCTTTGATCCAGTGCGCCTTAACTTTGAAGCTATATGAAAAAATGCAAATCGACTGGGTGGGTGCAGGTGCTTTGCATAACTGGGATAACCGAGAACCCTCAAGTTTATCGGGGCGTTTGTTTCGGCGCATCAGCAAAAAACCAAAAGCAGTGTTTGTTTTTTTGTGTGTGTTTTGTGATCCCTTTATCACCACTGCCTACTTTCGTAAAGGTCGCTTTGACGGACTTACCGCACAAGACTGGCAAATATTTATAAAAAGTGTGATGGTCAGTAATAGCTATTGGATTTGCATTTCCGCGCTACTGGGGAATGGTATTGTCACAGCCTGGGAATGGGCGTGTATTCACACTCCTCTGACAACTTATTTATACCCTTTATTGGGATACAAATAGCTCGTAACCCTAAAATTAGAAAGCTTTATGTTATCCCACAATTATTTAGATCAACAACCTATGCAAAAGACGCTTCGTGAATTTTTATATACTCCCATAGAAGAGGCTATAGGAATACTGCATGCTCGGCAAAAACAACAGTTAGCGATACCTTTTTTAGATGTTCCCGAACCCTTACGTGTTTTTTCGGAATGGGAAAATAAGACTTATCGACCTACCGCAGTTATGTTTCGTCAATCGGCTACCCCTAATTTTGAAATGGACCGGGTTTTAGGATTATGTGAAAAATACCAATTGGATCTTCTAATTCTGACATTTCAGGAAGATAAATTCAGCCCTAATAACAATTGTAAATATGCGCTAGCACGCATGGGTTTTTTTGAAGGCTTAGGTCGTCAAGGTGGAAAAAAAATAAGTTACAGTACAATTCTTAACTTCAATCAATATAACGGGCTTCCATTAGGGGAATGTAAAACCTTCAGGGGGCAGCCATTCATGGAATTTCACCATGGCTTGTTAATGCAAGAATTCCCTCAGATAAGCATCAACAATATATCCGATATCTCTGAATGGTTTATACGTAATCACATAAAAACGGGGAATTTATATCAAGCAAATTTAAAACTTTTCTTGAAACATGCCATTCTTTTCGAGACTTTCGTATTATCAGGTAGTGAATTAAATTTTACCTTAAAGAAGGTTGTGCCGGCTTTTCAAGAAATTATTGACACCTACGGCATTAAACCACTTATTGTGAATTCCGAAGATCCCGACATGGAAGGCGACGATTATTGGCAGCTTTATCCTAAGCATCTACACCAATTTGCACCTTATGATCGACGTAAAACGCCCCGTTATGAGGCTCCGTTTGATAAGCTCATACCCGCGGAAATAAAACACAAAAAATGGACAATTCCATCAACATAAACAGCACTATTTTCAAATCTCACTCGGGCTTATTTAGGGCGAGCTAAGACGGGTGGATTCTTAACCTTCCTGTCCGGCGAGCAATCGCTGGATATTGCTTTTATGTCGATACAATAAAAATAACATCATAATCACTGATGCGCCCGCAAGCTGAATATTGCCGGTTATAAACCACGCATAAACCGGCGACAGTATGGACGCACATAATGCCGACAATGATGAAATTTTGCCTATTTTATACACCAACAGCCAAGTGGCAATAAAGGCTAATCCTACCCACCAGGAAAATCCCAACAACACCCCAATGGACGTGGCAACTCCTTTGCCACCTTTAAAACTAAAAAAAACAGGATACAAATGGCCTAAAAAAGCTGCCAAACCTGTTAATGCCAGTGCTTCTGCCGATACACCAAATGCATTGGCAACATAAACGGGGATTAGTCCCTTCAGTAAATCGCCTAGCAAAGTAATGCTGGCGGCTTTTTTACCACCAATACGCATAACATTAGTGGCTCCCGGATTACCGGAACCTTGCTCGCGCGGATCGGGTAACCCCATGAGTTTGCAAATAATAATTGCGCTGGAAACAGAGCCTACTACATAGGCCAGTGGAATAAAAAACCATTCAATCATGTCTACCTTCCTTATTGATGACTTGTCAGCACAGGGCGTTTCCCTGATACTTAGCATTTTAAACCGCACATAATAACTGGGAATGACTGTGGACATCATATTTTTAGGTGGTCTTGAAATTGAAACCATCATCGGCATCTATGATTGGGAAAGAACAACCAAGCAAACCGTGGTGCTGGACATTGAAATGGCTTTTGATATAACCAAGGCAGCCGAAACCGACGATATTGAATATACCCTGGATTATAAGAAAGTGTCCAAGCGCATTATTTCTTTTGTTGAAGACAGCCAATTTTTATTGGTTGAAAAATTGATTGTTGAAATCGCTAATATTTTACTGACAGAATTTGCTATTCCTTGGTTAAAGATTACATTAAATAAAAAAGGAGCGATTCGTGGTGCCAGCGACGTAGGCATTGTTATCGAGAGAGGCCAAAAGTAAATGCCTTATGGATACATCAGTGTCGGTAGCAATATCGACAAACACAAATACATTCCGGCCAGTCTTATAGCACTGCGGCAATGCTTTGGCCAATTAGCGGTTTCCAGTATTTATGAATCGGAAGCAGTCGGTTTTGCGGGAGATAGCTTTTACAATTGTGTGGTCGGTTTTAGCTCAGAACTGGACATTAAAACGGTGGCTAAGACACTACGGAAAATTGAATTGGATAACGGTCGAACGCGGGGCTGTAAAAAGTTTTCGGCGCGTACGCTAGATTTAGATTTGCTGCTTTACGGCGATCTGATTGTCAACGAAGAAGGCTTGCAAATACCGCGTGATGAAATTGAGCGTTATGCCTTTGTACTGGAGCCGCTAGCAGAAATTGCACCGGCATTGAAGCATCCTATTAGCCAGAAAACTTACGCTGAGCTATGGGAGCATTTCGATAAAGCCGAGGTCAAACAAAAACGCATTAACTTCTTCTGATTGCTTGGTTGTTGTTGCCGTTTGCTTGATGGGCTTATAAAAAAAGGCTTGCAACAAACGCGCAAGCCTTCTAGATTTTACAACTGCAAAAATTAAGCCGTCTTAGTACCCAACATAGCCATTAATCCACCTAAACCCTGTTCTAACAGGCTATTAGTGCTCGCACTATCAGGTATCTGACCATCTGGCGTTAGCTTATCAATAACTGTCGGCAACAAATGAGAAAGCCCGCTGCTAACGTCCGCAACATTAATGCCCAATTTTGCAGCGATCTCCTGCACAAATGAAGAACCCAACACAGCCTGAAGTTGATCGCCAGATACCGGTAAATTTGATCCTGTGCCAACCCAGGAAGCCACCTGCTCAGTCAGTCCACCCGCATTTAATTTTTGTAATAAACCGGATAACCCACCTATTTGAGGATTATTAAGCATACCTATAACAGAGGTTAATAAATTCCCCTGTGCTCTAGTAGTACCGCCCGCTTGGGTATTCATTACGTCTACGATTGAGTCGAGCAACCCCATAAGGATCTCCTAATTTAATGTGGTTAACAAGGCGCGTTTATTCGCAGCCGGGATAATCATACTGCTTTCCAATTTTAGGGTCAAAGTTCAGGTTTGTTTAATCCGTTGTAAAACACTCACTTTAGCCCAATTCATTTTTTAAGCGGCCATAAATACCGCCAAAACTGCCATTGCTCATCAATACAAAATGACCGCCTACTGGCGCTTCTTGCTTAATTAGCGCAACAATTTCATCAACAGTATGGCAAATAATAATGTTTTGGGCATATTGTTTTAACGCGCTCAAATCCCAATCCATATTGTCTGGCTGATACATAATGGCCACATCGGCATTGTGTAAAGATTGCGCCAGTGTTTCGGTATGCACACCCAGGCGCATGGTGTTTGAGCGCGGCTCAACAATGGCAATAATGCGTTCATTGCCAACTTGTTTCCGCAGGCCATCCAGCGTAGTGGCAATGGCAGTCGGGTGATGTGCAAAATCATCATATAACGTGACATTATTGATTTTGGCAATCACTTCCATACGGCGTTTAACGTTTTTAAACTGTGCCAGTGCGTTAATGGCATCTTTCGGTAATATGCCTACATGCTTGGCGGCAACTATTGCCGACATGGCATTGTAAACATTGTGATCGCCGGTTAAAGACCATTGCACACAACCTTGAGTTTCATTGTTAAACACCACATTAAACTCGCTACCATCGGGTTTAATGAGCTCGGCATTCCAGGCCGCATCGCCATTAATAGAGGTTTGCGCTTGTGGTGTCCAACAGCCCATTGCTAACACTTCATTAATATTTTCATCCGCTTCTGGGCTAATAATTAAGCCCTCACCAGGCACGGTTCTAATCAGATGATGAAACTGCTTTTGAATCGCCGCCAAGTCTGGAAAAATATCAGCATGATCGTATTCAAGGTTATTTAATATGGCCGTGCGCGGACGATAATGCACAAATTTAGAGCGCTTATCGAAAAAGGCGGAATCATATTCATCCGCCTCAATCACAAAAAATGATGACTCACCCAGACGCGCGGAAATGCCAAAATTTAATGGAATTCCACCAATTAAAAAACCGGGATTAAAGCCGTGATGCTCCAAAATCCAGCTGAGCATACCGGTAGTTGTCGTTTTGCCGTGGGTTCCGGCAACGCCTAATACCCATTTATCGTGTAAAACGTGTTCTGCCAGCCACTGCGGGCCCGATACGTATTTAAGCCCACGATTGAGCACGGCTTCAACTTCTGGGTTACCGCGCGATAAGGCATTGCCAATAATCACCAAATCCGGTGTATTCGCCAAGTTTTCGGCGCTGTAGCCTTCCATAAGCTGAATGCCTTGCTGTTCCAGCTGCGTACTCATCGGCGGATAGACATTGTGATCAGAGCCGCTGACCTGATAACCCAACTGACGAGCAATAACGGCTAGGCCGCCCATGAATGTTCCGCAAATACCTAAAATATGAATATGCACTGCTTTTCCTAAAAGTTGTTAAAAATGTAAATACTCACTTCTTGTTTTGAAAAGGGGATTAAAGAGGATGTATTTAAAAAATTCCCCTTTATACCCTTTGGGTTCCTGCCATTAAGTTAAGAGCACGACCCCTTCTCCAAAGGGAGAAGATTGGGATGAGGGGAAATTTAACTTGTTGATTTTATTCTCCTCACCCCAGCCCTCTCCAGCAGGAGAGGGAGCTTTCTTGCTTAACTTAATGGCAGTGAACCTTTGGGTACTAACCCCCTTTTTTCAAAAAGAAGACTGAACCCGTACCAAAAAATGATTTTCTTGGTTATTTATCTTTTGCAATACAATACATGCTTGCGTTTCACTTTCAGTTACGATGAAATAATCTAAAAGTAACTTAGTATGATCTGATAATGACCCAAAAAAACAAAATTATAGTTGAAGCAACGCCTTATTTCATAGAAGCGCAATCATTTCCCAATGATGGCCGCTATGTGTTTGCATACACCATTACCATTACCAACGCTGGCGATGTAGCGGTAAGGCTGATGACACGCCACTGGTTGATTACGGATTCTAACGGTAAAATTCAGGAAGTTAGGGGCGATGGTGTTATTGGCGAACAGCCTTATTTAAAACCGGGTGAGTCGTTTCGTTACACCAGTGGCGCCATGATTGAAACACCGGTAGGTACAATGCAAGGCAGCTATAGCCTAATTGCCGACAATGGCGATTGTTTTAATACCCCTATACCGCAATTTACCCTGTCTATTCCAAGAACACTGCATTAACCTCATGTCTATCTATGCCATCGGGGATATTCAAGGCTGTTTTGATGATTTATTAAGGCTTTTGGATACCGTGTCTTTTAATGAACACACTGACCAACTATGGTTTGCCGGTGATTTAGTCAATCGTGGGCCAAAATCCTTGGAGACACTGCGTTTTGTTAAATCATTGGGTATGGCAGCTATTTCTGTATTGGGCAATCATGATATGCACTTACTTGCTTCAAGCTGCTTGCCAAAACTATCCCCTAAAAAAGATTCATTCAGCCCGATATTAGAAGCATCAGACAGGGATGAATTAATGCATTGGCTAAGGCATCGACCGTTATTTCATTACAACGATGATTTTTGTCTGTTACACGCAGGCATTCCCCCGCAATGGGATTTTAAAACCACTCAAGAAATGGCAGCAATTGCCGAAGCCGCTTTAAGAAGTCCAGATTATTTTTTGTTTTTAAAACAGATGTATGGCAACAAGCCCGATATATGGTCAGCCAAGCTAAAAGGCATGTCCAGACTGCGCTTTATTATTAATTGCTTTACCCGTATGCGCTATTGCGACAGTAATGGCCGCTTGGATTTTGCCAATACTGGGGCTATCGGCAGTCAGCCAGAAGGTTTAATGCCCTGGTTTGCCGTGCCTGACCGTAAAAGTCAGGCTATGCGGATTATTTTTGGGCATTGGTCTACGCTAGGCTATTATGAGGGCGATAATTGTTATGCTATTGATACCGGCTGTCTGTGGGGTAAGCAATTAACGGCGATCAAACTGGGCGATCCCGTGCAGCGTTTTAGCATTGATTGCCCTGGAGTCAAAAAACCGTCCAAGACCTCATTGCCAGCTTTACTGCAAGCCGTCTAATGCTATGTAGTCTGTCCACGAAAAACACGAAAGCCACGAAAAAAAAACGGATGATAATGCGAGTGTGGCATGTTTGGCGCGAACCGTGGGGTGTTGCCATTTTTTGATACCTCATCGACGGTATGAAGCATGGGAAAGTCTGGTGTTGTCTTTTGTACTTTTCGTGAACAAAAAATGTCTGTCGATCACGAAATTATTTGCAGAATAGGTTTGCTGAACAGCAAGCTCTGTAAGGATAAAAGGCGTATCTCCCACCCGTGCCGTTATGCGCTTTCGTCCTTGAACCGATGGTTCAAGTGGGGATGCAGTCGATAAATCAGGCTTCCCACCTAAGCGGGCATGCACACATTACCGGTAGTTCACCCCCGGGGTTAATATAGGTTCAGGAAACACCCAGCGCACTCTCGAACACCGCAGGAGATACCGGTTAATAGTTTACTCTGTTTGCTGATTTTCCAAAACGTTTTCTATCTTATTGCGCATGTGATCCAGACACTCACTGAGTTGCTGGTTTAGCAGCGCGTTTTGATTCTTAACCGATTCCAGCTCATGAGACAGGTTTAAAGCCGCCATCACAGCAATTCTGTCTGGACCGCTGATCTTGCCAGAATCGCGCATTTTGCGCATTTTTTCATCCAGCTGTTGCGCGGAACGAACTAAGGTATCGCGTTCTTCAGGATCACAGGCAATTTTATATTCTTTGCCCATAATGGTCAGTGATATGGGTTGAAATTTTTGATTCATGCACCATACTCCATTGCTTTTAATCGATTAATCATGGCCTCAACGCGTAATTTAGCAAGATTTGTTTTTTCCAGAAGACTCTCTTTTTCTTTAATCAAAGCTTCTTGTCTGGACTTAAGCAGATTGTTTTCATTTTTAACAGCCGTATATTGCTCAATGAGCTTATCCAGCTTATCTTCAAGGTATTTTAACTCTACTGCGTATTCTGTTTGTGTCATATCGGTAACTAACATTGCAAGTGATCTGCACAGCCCATTTTAAGTAAGTTTACATCGCAAAGTCTAATATGATCTATCATTGTCAACCGTATGCCGCTTATCGACGCCTGCATTAACAAATTTCATTTTAGTTTGTACTTCAATGGTAGCATAAGCGCTGTTTTTTTTTTAGCAATCGTAATTAATTGGACACAATTATGGCTTATGCCGAAATCAATAAGCTGTTACTGCAAAGTGATATTGAGTTTTCCGCTGCTGAAGCGCATGGTTTAGCAACAGGGTTGCTTTGCATCAATCAACAAACAAAAAGTGACTGTTGGCTAAAAGAGTTATTACCGGTTGGTCAAACCTTATCACAGCAATACAGTGATTTGCTGGTAAAATTTTTTAATATTACCCACAGCACGCTGACTAGCGACGATTATACCTTTAATCTGTTTTTACCTGATGATAGCGAACCCTTGACTAAACGGGCCGAAGCGTTACAAAGTTGGTGCAGGGGGTTTTTATTTGGCGTGAGTTTAACGGGTAATTCCGCTGTTAACAATCTCAAAAATGGCCGTGAAATTCTTAAAGATATCGCCGAATTTACCCGGCTGGATACCGAAGTTGATGGCGAGGACAATGAGCAGGCTTTTATGGAAATTACTGAATATTTGCGCGCAGCGGTGTTACTGTTACGTGATGAATTAACCCCGAACGACTCTGACACTGTGCATTAATAAATAAAAATAATGATGAAACCAAGTGAATTTAAAAAACGTCGCAAGCAACTTATGCAGCGCATTGGTCAGGGTAATATCGCCTTAATCAGCAGTGCATCCATGCGCACCCGTAACCGCGATGTCAGCTATCCTTTTCGGCAAGACAGTGATTTTTATTACCTGACCGGATTTAATGAGCCGGATGCCATGGCGGTTTTTATTCCGGGGCGCGAGCAAGGCGAATACATTTTATTTTGCCGCGAATTTGATGAAAAAAAAGCCTTATGGGAAGGTGCGCACGCAGGCCTTAATGGCGCAACCGGCGATTACGGCGCGGATGATGCCTTTCCTATTGACGATCTGGATGATATTTTACCGGGCATGCTGGAAAATAAAAGCCGAGTGTATTACCCCATGGGGCGAAATTCCGATCTAGACCACAGTTTATTGGACTGGATTAACCACATTAAAAGCCACGCGCGCTCTGGCGCTGTTGCGCCCGGCGAATTATTTTCTTTGGACAATATTCTGCATGACATGCGGTTGTTCAAAAGTCCGGAAGAAATTAAGCTCATGCGCCGTGCTGCGGAAGTGTCCGCCGCTGGCCATATTAAAGCTATGCAAACCTGCAAAGCTGGCCTTTATGAATATCAAATAGAAGGCGAATTGTTGCATCATTTTATGCAAAATGGCTTGCGCTACACCGCTTACCCATCGATTGTTGCCGGCGGTAAAAATGCGTGTGTATTGCACTATACCGATAACACCGATAAATTAAAAAACGGCGATTTGCTCCTGATTGATGCCGGTGCTGAATGTGAGCATTATGCAGCGGATATTACCCGCACCTTCCCTGTTTCTGGACGCTTTAGCGAACCACAAAAATTGCTGTATCAATTGGTTTTAGATGCCCAATATGCCGCGTTAGAACAAGTTAAGCCAGGACAGCCGTGGCTCGCGCCGCATGAGGCTGCTGTTGAGGTATTGACGCGCGGTTTAGTTGATTTAGGTTTATTGAAAGGCAAAATAAAAAAACTTATTAAAGACGAAAAATACAAAGCGTTTTATATGCACAGAACCGGACACTGGTTGGGCATGGATGTACATGATGTTGGTGATTATAAAATTGATCAGGAATGGCGCATTTTAGAACCGGGTATGGTATTGACCGTAGAACCGGGTTTATATATTCCCACCCATTGTAAACAAGTGGATGAAAAATGGCGTGGCATTGGTATTCGTATTGAAGATGATGTTTTAGTCACTGCGCAAGGCCATGAGATATTAAGTAGCGGCGCACCTAAAACCATCGCAGAAATCGAAGCTATTATGCAGGCAAGCTAATGGCTTGTGATTATGATCTTTTGATAGTAGGCGGCGGTTTAGCCGGTAATTGTCTGGCCTTGGCGCTAAAGGAAACTGGCATGCACATAGCGGTTGTTGAAGCCAGCAGCCGTGAACAACTGCAAAACCACCTCGCAGGTGATCGCGCCCTGGCTTTAGCCGCAGGCACGGTACAACGTCTGCAAGAACTGGGTGTGTGGCAAGATATACAGCATCAAGCTACTGCCATTAAAACTATCCATGTCTCTGATCGCGGCCATTTCGGTAAAACGCGTTTATCGGCACAAAAAGAAAATGTCGAGGCTTTAGGTTACGTCATCACCGCACGTAACATTGAAACTCATGTCGCCCATTTGGTGGAAAGTAGTGCGATTGAATGTATTAGTCCTGCCCGTGTGGCTGGGCTTATGGCGGGGCTTGACGAAATGCATGTCAGTCTAAAACACAATGATGAATCGCTGACTTTGTCTTGCAAGTTATTAGTGGGTGCCGATGGCGGTAATTCATCGGTACGCAAACTTTTGGACATTGATCAACACGTCACTGCTTACGATCAAACTGCACTTATCAGCACAGTAAGATCATCGCTACCGAATCACCATACCGCTTACGAGCGTTTTACGCCATCAGGCCCATTGGCCTTGTTGCCCATTGGTGATTACCACAGCGCCGTTATTTGGACGCAGTCTCCAGAAAATGCACAAGCGCTGATGACAGGGAATGAAGCTGATTTCTTGGCAGAACTGCAATTGTGTTTTGGTTTTAAGCTGGGTGAATTAAGCCTGGCTTCCTCACGCCACGCTTTTCCGTTATCGCTGATAAGGGCTAAATCAATGATTGCAGATCGGGCGGTCATTATTGGTAATGCTGCACACCAATTGCATCCGGTTGCAGGCCAGGGTTTTAATTTAGGTATCCGTGACGTTATTCAACTGGCAGACAAGCTTAACGCTCAATATGCACAACATAAAGACATTGGTGCTGGCGATTTTTTGCAAGCTTACGCTAACGCCAGACAGCGGGATCATGACCGTACTATTGCCTTTACCGATAATTTGATCCGTATTTTTTCCAATGACTGGCTGGCAATTGCTGCGGCCAGAAATGTGAGCCTAACCTTGCTTGACCATATACCGTTTGCGAAATCCTTATTAACTCGTCATGCAATGGGAATTGCAGAAAACTTTGACTCTAAAAATTAAATCGCAGCCTTAAAATATACGCCAAAAATAGACTCTTATTTCGGTCATTTTTGCGGTATCAATAGCGTTTATGATTTGATTTTGCTTTGATAAGCGGCCAGTTGTTCTGGGGTAGCGTCCTTTTGAAATTTATCGCGCCATTCGTTGTAAGGCATGCCATAAACAATTTCTCTGGCTTGTTCATAATCTACGGAAATGCCTTTTTCTACTGCTTCAGCGGCATACCACTTTGCCAAACAGTTTCTACAAAAGTCCGCCAAAATCATCAAATCAATATTTTGAACTTCCGTATGCTGCTGCAAATGACCGATTAATCGCCTAAACACTGCCGCTTCTAATTCTGTTTGTGTGTTTTTATCCATGATGATGTCCTATGAAGTGACAAAATATTCTAGCAGGAACAGTCATTCCAGCATGTACATTTAGCTACAAAAATTTTACAATGGACTAAAGAAGTTTTTTAGTACGGGCTATTTTAGTTTATTTGCACAACAGCGTGTAAAAATAGGCTGTTACAAACTAAAAAATGAACTATTCTTTAAGGGCTAGAATTCGAATAAGGCGTTTTTAGTTTTTATGCCGGTTGCAGAAGGCATTGGAGATATAGTTTCAGTACTGCAAAGCACAACCCGTACAGCGTAATACTTAAATAATCAAAACTCCTGCGGCCTTAAATCACAACCTTCAGTGAATTAGCTCGCTTATCTAAGCCTCTTCACATTAGTAATTATGAAACAACTTTTCGAATTTTTTCCGGTTCTGTTATTTTTTGCAGCCTATAAGTTTTATGACATCTATGTAGCGACCATGGTAATGATTGTAGCAACCATGATACAGGTTGCTATTGATCTGGTTTTACGCCGCAAGGTTGAAACCATGCGCTGGATTACCTTAGCGCTGGTTGTGGTGATGGGTGGTGCAACCATCTATTTACATGACGAACAATATCTCAAATGGAAGTTGTCCATCATAGAATGGCTGTTTGGGCTTGCTTTTTTAGGCAGCCAATTTATTGGTGAAAAACCTTTTGTAGAACGCATGATGTCCGGCAGCTTAACGTTACCTCCGGTGATTTGGAAACGCTTGAATTTGCTGTGGGCGGCTTTTTTTACCGCTGTTGGTTTTATCAATCTGTACGTCATGCATCATTACAGTACCGATGACTGGGTCAACTTTAAAACTTTCGGTGTGCCCATTTTGATGCTTGTTTTTATTGCCTTACAAATGGTATTTTTATATAAATATATGCCCGATACGGAGGAATAAGGTTTTGTTATACGCCATTATTAGCGAAGATGTACCCCATAGCTTAGAAAAAAGATTATCCGTGCGCGCAGCCCATCTTCAGCGCTTACAGCTATTGCAAGATGAAGGTCGGTTGCTACTGGCCGGGCCACATCCGGCGGTTGATGCCGACAATCCGGGAGATGCCGGTTTTACCGGTAGCCTCATAGTCGCTGAATTTGATAGCTTACAAAGTGCGCAACAATGGACGCTGGCCGATCCGTATGTCGAAGCGGGTGTTTACGCCCGAGTTTCTGTTAAACCTTTTAAAAAAACTTTTCCACAATGACCTCCGACTTAATTAAAAAATCATTAAATGACGCGCTTAAACCCGAATTACTAGAGCTGCTTGATAACAGCGCTGCCCATGCTGGCCATGCGGGCGCAAGAAGCGGCGGGGGACATTATCATGTCACTATTGTTGCAGAAGCCTTTGAAGGCAAATCGCTAGTCGAACGCCATCAACTCGTTTACAAGGCGCTGGGTGATCTGATGAAACAAGAGATCCACGCTTTAGGCATTAATGCTATTTCACCCTCAGAAGAAACTAAAGGAAGTTTATAAATGAATAAGAAAATTATCTCTTTACTCGTTGCCGGTAGCGCTTTGATTGCCGGTTGTGATCAACAAATGGGCACAACCGCCACAACAACCGTGGCTGCACCGGTCATTAAAAAAGAAGATGCTATCGCCAGTGTCAACGGTCAGTATATTAGCAAGGCTACTTTGGCTGAACTGGAAAAAGAAATTGCCGAAAAAGCCCATGGTCAAAGTTTCCCTAAAGAAAAGCTGATTGAAGAACTGGTACAGCGCGAATTGTTGATACAAGATGCGGTAAAAAAGCAGTTGGATAAAACACCCGACATGCAAAAACAACTCGATGTCGCTAGAAATTCATTGTTAACGCAAGCTGATTTGCAAGATTTCGTGAAAAAAAATCCAGTCACTGATGCAGAAATTAAAGCCGAATATGACAGTAAAGTCGGCGGCACTAATGCCACCGAGTACAAGGCCCGCCATATTTTGGTAAAAACAGAAGACGAAGCTAAAAAATTAATTGCAGCGCTGGATAAAGGTGGCGATTTTGCCAAACTAGCCAACAAAAACTCGGTGGATGCCAAAGAGTCTCAAAATGGCGGCGATTTAGGCTGGTTTAATCCTAGCCAAATGGTTGCACCCTTCTCTGAAGCTGTTGCTAAGCTGGAAAAAGGCAAATATTCTAAAGTGCCGGTTAAGACCCAGTTTGGTTACCACATCATTTTAAGAGAAGATTCGCGCGCGCAAACACCACCGCCGCTAGATTCTGTTAAAGATCAATTAACACCATTCCTGCAACGTCAAAAAACTCAAAAAATGCTGGAAGGCTTACGTAAACAAGCTAAAGTTGAAATTTTAGTACCGGTGGTAGACGAAAAGCCCAAAGCCGCTATTCCACCAGCAGTAGCGCCAACCCCTGATGCCGCTAATCCTGCTGCAACTCCAGCGCCAGGTGCTGCACCCGCCGCAGCTGTAGAGCCACCGGCCACCATTGAAGCTGCGCCTGTAACAGAAAAACCAGCACAACCTGCTGCCGTTGTACCAACACCGGTACCCGCACCTGCGCCTGCTGCAAAATAGAGACTGTCTCTCAGTTCCGTAAACTAAAGGGCGGCTTATCCGCCCTTTTTTAGGTGATTTTTTCCATATACTGCACCATAAGTTGCAAAGTGCGATTACCTCTAAATTCATTAATGCTCATTGTGTAAGCTGCACTACACAAGCGCATACCCAGCCAGTGCTCCGGTTTGTCGACAAAAAAAGCAATAGCATCAATCATCAACTGGCCATTTGGTTTTCTGAGCAGCAATTTTAAATGCCGTTGCCCAACAATGCGCACTTGCACAACCTCGAATTTATCAATAAAAACCGGCTCGGGACAGCCTTGCCCCCAAACACAGGCATTTTGCAAAAGATCTGCAAATTCAATCGTCATGTCCTGTTCGCTTAATTCACCATCAACCAGGATTTTTTGCTCTAAATCAACGTTTGCCAAGCGTTTATTGACCATGGCATCAAATAGCAATGCAAACGCCGGATAGTCGTGCATGGCAATGGTTAAGCCTGCTGCCATAGCATGTCCCCCAAACATACATAAAAGCTTAGGATGGGCGATAGCGATATCCGCCAATACATCACGAATATGCACGCCGGGAATGGATCGCGCTGAGCCTTTAATAAGATCTTTACCCGCAGATGCAAAAGCCACCACCGGCCTATGCAATTGATCTTTCATGCGTGAAGCTAGAATACCAATAACGCCTTGATGCCAGTTAGCATCATATAAACACACGCCAGCCGGCAAATGCTGACTATTTAGCAAACTCATTTCACTTAACAGCCCTTGTGCTTCCTGCTTCATCTGCCCCTCAACCTCTTTGCGTTCATTATTGAGCGCATCAAGCTTGGCGGCGATAGTTTTGGCGGTTGCGGAATCATTAGCTAATAAACATTTTATGCCCAGTGACATATCATCCATACGCCCCGCTGCATTTAATCGTGGCCCTAGTGCAAAACCTAAATCTGTTGCCTGAATACTGTGCTGGTTTTTGCCGGAAATATCTATTAAGGCATTGATGCCGGGGTGCCCCAATCCCGCCCGAATACGCATTAGGCCTTGATGCACCAGAATTCGGTTTACACGATCCAAAGCAACGACATCAGCAATGGTACCCAGGGCCACATAATCCAGTAACACGGCCAGATTAGGTTCAGGTTGTGTAGATGTAAACCAGTTAAGCTCACGCAATCGGCTACGCAAGGCCAGCAAAACATAAAAAACTGTACCCACACCGGCAATCACCTTACTTGGGAATTGATCACCAACAAGATTGGAGTTAACGATCGCTTCAGCGGCGGGCAGATGCTGGCCCGGTAAGTGATGATCGGTTATAAGTACTTTAATGCCCAGGGCATTCGCAGCTTCAACGCCTTCAATACTGGAGATGCCATTATCAACCGTTAGAATGATATCGGGATGTTGCTGCTTAACCAGTTCGACAATTTCCGGGGTTAAGCCGTAAGCGTATAAAAAACGGTTAGGAACCACAAAATCAACGTTTAAAAAGCCCAATAACTGCAAGCCTTTTATAGCTAAAGCACAGCTGGTGGCACCATCGGCATCAAAATCAGCCAGTACCGTAATCCGCTGTTGTTGCTGTAGCGCCGTTATTAAATGATTGACCATAGCCTCCATATTGGACAATAGCCAAGGTGAAGGGAGCTTTGCTAATGAGCGATCTAAATCAGTAGCAGAGCTTAAACCGCGGCTTAACAATATGCGTTCCAGTATGGGGTGCATAGCATCTAAATGGCCACTATTTTTAGGAACTTGGCGAGCGATGATAATTTTTTTAACGCCTTGAGAGTACATAATACCTAGATAAAGTGGGTTTAAAATGGAGGTGCTTAGGCTTTTTATTTGCCATGACCAAAATGGTAAGCAAATTATAGTTGGTGAATTGCTAGGTTGTCGGTAGCGCATTTTAGGGGTTTTTGTGATGTGTATTGCAAATATCAAAATTCATACTGTGGTCAAGTTCACATTATCTCCTTGTTATCTGCTGTATTTTAACTAAAATTAAATTACTGTAGAAACGTGCCTGTAAGTTTATGCACTTGAACGGAAAGAGTGTAACCGGTGTTGGATGGCTTGGTGCATGAAGAAATTATTAAGCTATTGATTAATATTAAAAATTTTTTCGATAACTCTTATGCCGCTACAAAACATTCCACTATCTGCGACTTTAACTTATATAACTAGAGGGAAGAATGAAATCATTAAAAAAACTAATGGATCGAATAAAACTATGTTCGCTTTGTGTAGCAGCAACTATGTTATTTTTCTCTTCAACGTCATTGTACGCGGGCACTGTTTATAATCTTAATTTCAATGGCTCAAATATTGATTTAATAGGATTTATTGAAACTGAGGCTTGGGAGCAAACATCCCCAGGATTGTTTGATGTAGATGTTATTGACTATTCGATAACAGCTTCAAATAATGGTGCATTCGCTTACACTTTTAACTTTGACAATAGTAGCTGGGGCGGTAGTGAAAATAACGTTGAATGGGGCACTAACATTACAATAACCATTAACGAAGCAATGATTAAGCTATCTGTACCAACAGTGACACGAGCTCAAAATCAACAGTATGACACATTTCTCATTGCTGACACGGCTACTAACGGGGGTAGGCAAAGTCTGAGTTTTTATAATGGTCAACTGGGCTTCAGTACATTTAACCCATTAAATCTTGTATTTTATAATATTGCAGATCCGTTGTTTGTTTTAGCAACAACGCAACCACAACTGCAATTACCCACCGTTCCCGAACCCGCTCATTTAATACTGTTGATTACTGGATTGCTTGGAATGTACCTTCTGCGGCAAGGTCGCTTAAGTAGAAGAGGCGTACTATCGCCTTACAAGGTAGCCCAGAATTTTTAAATTGGCTTGCTAGTAAAGAATTTTATCGATTTTGTCTAACCAGGCATCAAAAGGCTGCCTATCATTAAGCACTTTTATATGGTGCATGGGGATACTACGTTCGGCGGGAGAGATGGCAATTTGATCATAAATAAAGCTGTCATCAAACTTAGCTTCAGCGGCATCATGGCGACTACAGGCAAAGTAAACTTTTGACAATCGCGCCCAATATATTGCCCCCAAACACATGGGGCAGGGCTCACAACTGGTGTACAACACACAATCTCGCAACTGAAAACTGTTTAGCTTTGCACAGGCCAGTCGTATAGCCATAATTTCAGCATGGGCGGTAGGGTCAGTGTTTTGAGTGACTTTATTACCACTGGCTGCTATCAACTGGTTATCTTTGACAATCACCGCGCCATAAGGGCCTCCGGCACCGGTATCAACATTGTCAACAGCCAGGGCAATCGCTTGTTGTAAAAAAATATCATGCATCTATAAATCCAATGGGTTACTAGGATCAACACCCGGCATAAACGGAAAGCGACGATCCTGGTTGGTCAGTTGATAAATTTTTCCTAGCCAGTTATTAAAAACCGCTTTAGCGGTATCTCGCCAGGTATTATCCAAGTACTCTAAAATTAAATGTTCCGGAAATTCCGGCAGCGCTTGGCCGGTGTTTTTGGCGACGATGACGAGCTGTTGGTAATTAGAAAAAACCTGACACACACCGGCATTAAAATAGTTTTCGGGGAATGGCGGATAAATATTGATTTCTGCGTTATAAAACCGCAATACCTCGCGCTTGTATTCTTTTAACAGACTAATCTCATCATATTCAGGATGCCCCTGAAAAAACACCACCCGAAAACCATCTGGACTAACGGCCAGGTGCACACCGGCATCGCTGCTTGCGGCCAGAATTTTTAAGCCATGCTGTTCCATATCACTACGAAATACTTCGTTAAAACGAGAATGTGGCACATCAAAACGGGTATTAATTTCCGCCACCAAAGGGTGTCTGCGGTCCATTAATTTATGCGAAAAAACTCCCCAACGTTTAGCGGGCAAGCGTGTACGCTCAATGCCATAACAATATTGGATCACCGCATGCGTGGCTAGGCACGAACACAGCACAGAGGTAACATTTTCATGCGCCCAGGAAAAGACTTCCGTCAACGGTTGCCAAAAGTCTTCTTCTTGCAACTGAGTACCTACCACGTTAGCACCACTGATAATTAAGGCATCCAGGCCGTCTTCTTTGATTTTGGCAAACGGTTCATAGTACTTATCAATGTGCGCCTGTGCCTGCGGGCTTCTTTGCAAGCCCTCAATGGTAAACGGATGGATATGAAACTGCACAATTTGATTACACGCGCCCACTAAGCGAAAAAATTGCCGCTCGGTGGCTTCCAACGCCGCATCTGGCATCATATTCAATAAGCCAATATGCATCTCGCGAATATCTTGCTGACTGGCACGATCAGGCGATAACACATCTTCGCCTTCTTCGCGTAAGCGCTCAAATGTTGGTAAAGCGGTATGGGCAACTAAGGGCATGACGCCAATAATCTGTTCATTAAGCTTGTGCGGCCAAAGCGTTTGCCACCAACTTAAAAAATTCCGCTTCGTTATTAACCGCAGCCACATCGTTAGCATCTAACGTATAGCCATACTGGCTTGCAATCGCATCATAACGCGGCAAACGCGACATAAACAGCTCAGGAAATACCCAGGATACGAAGTCATCCGGCGGAATTTGTTCGGTATTCGCAAAGTTCTTTAGGCGCATGAATTCAGCCAGTTTTTCATCCAGAAAACTTTCGCGATAATATAATGGTTTGGGATCAGATTTAGCACGATCAACAATGGTTTTTTCCAAATCCGGCGAAATTTTAATATAAAGAATCAAGGTTTCTTTAGCCAAGGTTTCCAGGACATCCGGTGCATCCAGTTCACAAACACTGCCTCCCGCATCGTTAATAAAATGCCGGTAACCATAAATATCCTCAGCCTTGTGGATAAATTCCGGTACATCATTCATCGCGGCAATTTCGCCCTGATAATGCAATTTTTGGCGGCGCTTAAACTCCTGCAAAGACAGCCCACCTAAAGCTGGATCACCCAGCTTGCCCAAAAAACTGGATACAGGTGCAAGATTATTTACCGTAATACCGCTACGGATGTAGATTGAATCGGTCAGTAATAACTCACGCAAAAACGGTACGCTCATCGCCTGGCGTTTAATATTATCTAAAATCGGCTCTTGCAGGTATTTGGTACCTATCCGGTAATCACCTGAATAATGAAACCATTTGCTCTTGGGCAATTTATTAGCCAATGTGGTCTTGCCTGCGCCCGACATCGCCAGTAGCGTAATGCGTTTAGACTGCCAATCCATAAATTCTTGAGAAGTCATTCTCATAAAGTCTGTCCCTGATTAATCCAAATACTCTTCAATGTCCATGTCGTCATCATTTGCCCGGTGCTTATCTGTGTCGGTATAACCCCGATCGTCGGATTCAATTTCATCAAAGGGCGCCGTCCAATCTTCTGGGTCTTCAATGTAATCAAAAGTTGAATCATACCAGCTATCGTGATCGTATTCGCCGATATCGCCATTAAAGTATTGTACTTCAATGGAATCTGCATTTTCGTCAATGTTAATGACCTTGAAGGTTAAATTATTTTCTAAATCCTTATACCAGCTGCCCAGAATGGGATCTGCTATTGTTGCCATGATGCACCTCGTTACTTTAAAAGTTATTATTACAATATGTTGTGATATTACGCGCATCTTTAAAAAAAATTGACATCTCTTTGATAGTTCACAGTAGCTCGCGCGCTTAGTCTGTGCTATTTACCGTAGTTTTTGTATTTTTTTATGGATAACACCGTTATGGGGTATGCGTAATATCAGTTACCCCGTAAAAAATAAAACATTTTGCAAATAAACACAAAATATTTTACGTCCAGTACAAATTATTAAGTGTATTCGGCCACTATTTTGCAATAAAAGCGGCTCATTGGATATGGCGATACGCTTTGTTGCAAGTACTCTGTGTGCTACGATGTTGATAATATTTATTTAACGCGGGAGATCAATATGCAGGAAATTTTAATTGGTGGTCAAAATGGCGTACAGGTCATTATGGATGCCACAATGGGTAATCGTCATGGCATGATTTCAGGCGCTACCGGCACCGGAAAAACAGTAACGCTGCAAACCATGGCAGAATCTTTTTCCAAAATTGGTGTTCCGGTCTTTCTGGCTGACATTAAAGGCGATTTATCCGGCATTGCCCTGGCTGGCCAAGTGAATGATAAAGTGAGCGAACGCATTCAGCAAATCGGTATTACCGGCTTTCAACCGCGCGGTAACCCTTGTGTTTTTTGGGATATTTTTGGTAAAACCGGTCATCCGGTACGCACGACCATATCGGACATGGGGCCTTTATTACTGGGTAATTTACTGGAACTCAATGAAACTCAGGCCGGTGTTTTGTACACCTGTTTTAAAGTTGCCGACGATAATGGCATGTTGCTGCTGGATTTAAAAGATCTACGCGCCATGCTGACTTGGATGGGCGATAACGCCAAAGAGCTCCAAGCTGAATACGGCAATGTAGCTTCTGCCAGCCTGGGCGCTATTCAAAGACAGCTTTTAGTGCTGGAAGAACAAGGTGCAGATGAATTTTTTGGTGAACCCGCGCTTAAATTAGCTGATTTATGTAAAACTGATTTTTCCGGTAATGGCGTTATTAGTGTGCTGGATGCTACGGTATTAACCAGCAAATCACCTAAGCTGTATGCTACATTTTTACTGTGGCTGCTATCCGAGTTGTACGAAACATTTCCTGAGGTGGGCAATGCAGACCGCCCTAAACTGGTGTTATTTTTTGACGAAGCGCACTTACTATTTGATCAGGCGCCTAAAGCGTTAACCGATAAAATCGAGCAAATCGTACGGCTTATCCGCTCAAAAGGCGTAGGCGTTTATTTCATCAGTCAAAGCCCATTGGATATTCCTGAAGACATCTTGGGGCAGCTTGGGTTAAAAATACAACATGCGTTAAGAGCGTTTACGCCTAAAGATCAACAAGTCGTTAAAAGCGTTGCAGAAAATTTCCGCAGCAATCCCGCTATTAATACGGTAGAAGCCATTCAGGCACTTAAAACCGGCGAAGCCTTAGTATCAGTATTAGATAAAGACGGCAGCCCATCTCAAGTTGAACGCATTTTTATTCGTCCACCCGAATCTCAATTAGGCCCCGCTACTGAAGCCCAGCGCAGTGAAATAATTGGCCGTTCGCCCTTTAAAGGCCAGTACGAACAACTTGTAGACAGGGAATCGGCTTACGAAATGCTTAAAAGCAAAGCTTTGCAAGCAGCCAGTGCTGAAGAAGCAGAACCTAAATCCACATCAGTCAGAAGTGCTCAAAACCGCCAAAGTGTTAGTGAGGTCTTGTTAAAGAGTGCCGCGCGTGCCTTGGGCAGTACAGCGGGAAGGCAAATTATACGCGGCATTATGGGGTCATTATTGGGTGGCCGTCGGTAAAGCTACTGCTGGAAGCTAAAAACCAGTGCGATTAAATGCGCGAGTAACCACGAAATTCCGCGCTTTTAATCGCGAGGTTAAGAAATAAGCCGAACCCAAAACCACAGTTCAAAAACGCCACCGACTATAAAGGCAGCAGTACCTAAGCCTGATAAGCCCACGCCGTAAAGTATAACCGCGACCCCTAAAATTGCGGCGGTAATGAGGTGATGTTGCATTTATTTCCCCCAAATGCGGGTTCTAAAGCGAATTAATCCCTAAAATTATCAAACTGCAACGGTTGCTCCAGCTTTTCATTTCTCAGCATCTGGATAACCTCTTGCAAATCATCACGATTTTTGCCGGTTACCCTAACTTTATCGCCATTAATTGCCGCCTGCACCTTTAATTTTTTGTCTTTAATCAGTTTAACAATTTTTTTCGCCAAAACGGACTCTACACCTTGCTTAAGGGTAATTTCCTGGCGCATCAGCTTGCCACTGCCTTTAGCGTCACCCACCTCCATACAGGCGATATCAATACCGCGCCGACTGAGTTTTGTGCAAATAACGCTGAACATTTGCTGCAACTGAAAGGTGGATTCAGATAGCATGATAACCTTGTCATCGGTTAGCTCTACCGATGATTCTGTGCCTTTAAAGTCAAAGCGGGTGGAAATTTCTTTATCCGCCTGATCAATGGCATTTTTAACTTCGTGTTTGTCGAGTTCAGAAACAATATCAAAAGAGGGCATGAGATGTAAGGTTGTGCAATGGAAATTTAAAGGAAAACCTAACGGACATCTAGCAGCATTGATGACTGCTAAATGCCCATTATGGCCGCTTATAATCTTATGGTGATGGCTTTGGTCTGGGTGTAATTTTCAAGGACAGCTTCACCCATCTCACGTCCCCAACCGGATTGTTTATAGCCACCAAAAGGCAAGGCGGCATCAAAAACATTATAACAATTGATCCACACGCTTCCGGCTTTGATTTGCGCGGCCAGGGTATGGGCTTTGCTCAAATCGTTAGTCCAAATACCCGCAGCCAAGCCATAAACCGAATTGTTGGCCATATTAACCAAGTCTGCATTAAACTCTTTAAAGGGCATGGCGGTTACTACAGGACCAAAGATCTCTTCCTGCACCACCTTCATATCATTGCGCGTATCTACCAATACGGTAGGCTCAACAAAGTAGCCGCTGCCTGCTCCCGCTTTACCTCCGGCCAGTGCTTTTGCGCCTTCTTTTTTACCGGCATCAAAATAACTACACACCCGATCACGCTGGATCATCGATACCATAGGCCCCATATCGGTGTCTGGCAATAATCCAGACCCTAATTTAATGGACTTGGCGATATTAGCCACACCTTCAACAACCTCATCGAAAATGCTCTGCTCTATATAAAGCCGAGAGCCTGCTGAGCAACACTGGCCATGGTTAAAAAAGATGGCATTGGCAGCGCCTGGAATGGCGGTTTCCAGATTGGCATCCTTTAAAACAATGTTAGGTGATTTGCCGCCTAGCTCTAAAGAAATTTTCTTGAGATCATTAGCGGCAGCTTTTACGATAAGCTTACCCACTTCGGTAGAGCCGGTAAAAGCAACTTTATCCACACCAGGATGACCCGCTAAAGCCGCACCAGCGGTTTCACCAAAACCAGTAACAATATTGACAACGCCTTTAGGCAATCCCGCTTGCAACATTAATTCACCCAGCCGTAGCGCTGAGAGTGGCGTTTCTTCCGCTACTTTCAGCACTACTGTACATCCCGTTGCCAAAGCCGGTGCTAACTTCCAGGCGGCCATTAATAAAGGAAAATTCCACGGGATAATTTGCCCCACTACACCCACAGGCTCAGGTCGGGTATAAGCATGGTATTGCACGCCGGGGGTATAAATGACCGAAATAGGAATAGTGATGCCGTGCCGCTTGGTAGTCCAGCCTGCCATGTAGTGGAATATATCCGCCGCCAAGGGTACATCGGCGGCCTTGGCAACCAGATAAGGCTTGCCGTTATCCAGTGATTCCAGCTCAGCTAATTCATCCAAATGTTCCAGGATCAAATCGCCAATGCGCCACAGTAACTTACCGCGTTCTGATGGCGTCATCGTTGGCCAAGGCCCAGATTCAAACGCTTGTCGCGCCGCCTTTACCGCCCGCTCAATGTCCTCTTTATCCCCCTCAGCAGCTTGGGCAATCACTGTACCGGTTGCGGGGTTATAAACAGGAAATGTTTTTCCAGACGCGGCTGCATGCCATTCTCCATTGATGAGAATTTTTTTGGCACTACTTAAAAACTGCGTCACTGAGGGCGTGAGAGCTGGGGATTGCATAACGGCGTTCATTGGCTTTTCTCCGAGAATTAATGTGCTGGGCTTAAACCTTATAATTCAAATTCCGTAGGATCAATGCCCAATTCTTTAGCTATTTTTACTGCAACTTTCTTTTCCATTGCATCAAAATTGCCATCAGAAGATGCAATGGCAATAATCATCCGTACCAACAGGCGCGCGGCTTGTGCATTAGATTTCATTTTGCCCAGCGCCTGATAAGCTTTAGCTTCACCGATGTCTTTATCAAACTCAAGCTGACCGACAAAATCCTGAAATGCCTTGATAACATCACTGGTAGTAAAAATGGACAGTGTGTCGTTGCTCTCGATAAACTTAATCATTTTTTGCTTTTCTTCAGAGCTGATGCTGCCATCAGCCATGGCAATTAACGCGGAACCTGCCATCGCGGCATTTAAAAAATCTTTGTTTTTAAATTTTAACGCTTCGGTTTTTAACTCACCGGCTTTGGTTTTTAATTGGCTCAAAAAACTTTCAAAACTCATTTAGCTGCTCCTGCTTGGGATTATGTGGGGTTAAGATCTTACTGCTAATCTTGGGCGATTATGCCCCTGTGTGGTTAGAGTGTGCAAGGTTTCGTTCTTCATACGCAAGACTGCTTACCTATAAGAGAGTTCAACGTAATCATTTATGGATAACACCTCTTTAATACCATAGTGTTGTTGGCGCTTGATAATATCCAGCGCCCAGTGTAGATGAGTGGCGACTTCGCACATGGCATTGTGCATTTTAAAGACTGCTGGAGAGTTCTGGTCAAGCAATTTTATGGCCATATCATAGTCGTTGTGTTCAACCTGATAGATGGCTTCAATGATGGGTATTTGTGACGGATGAATCGCGGCTTTACCGATTAAACCGTAGGCCAAATCCAAGGCAATTTCCCTTTTTAAAGTCGCTATTTCATCCAGGTATTCAAATACAGGTGCCGACAAGGAAAAGCCATGGGGTTTAAAAATCGTTACTAACTGCGAAATCACATGACCAATGGGCGTTTCATACAGGGTTAATTGCCTTGGTCTGCGTATACCCAGTAAATTCATTAAATCATTGCCGCCAATTCTGAGCATTAAAATTTGCTCAAATAATGGATGCTGCCGTAAAGCTTGGCGTAATTCAACCATGGCACCTACATCAAAGACATCTTTGGTTTCTAGCGTCGGCATTATTTTGAAGGGTGTGTTTTGTAACTGATCAAAATACGCATGCACTACGTGGGTATTAAATTTGGGCAACACGAAGCCATCAATATGTTCAATATGGGGTAAATCTAATAAGCGCGCCAATACCTCTGGGTTCCTGACCCGAATAAAACGGTAACGATGTGGTGAGTCTTTAAAGCCTTGCAGACAAAGACTAAGATGGCGCAAACTGCTTTCAACGTCGCTATCGGCAACGGCATCTTCGGTACAAAAAATCATGGAGCGTAACATCGGCAATTTATCGCCGTTGGCACAATCCATTAAATCCCGCCGGTGCGCAGGCATATACAACGGCGCACCTAAAGACCAAGGCGAAAAGCATTTGGCAACGACAGTCATGATTAAACCTCTTGGATTAAAGCAGCGGCTTGATAAGGCAAGTCGCTAAGGATGTCTATGGGAATGGATTTAGCTTGTGCGAGCCAGCGTAAATGCTGTGTAGCGTTGTTATCTGATTCACGCAGCAGCAGCAGTTTAGCTTTGCGTCGTAGCAAAACCCGTGTGGCTTCGCCGATGCCGGGTTTAATATAATTGTGATGGCTCACGTTGTAACGCTGCGTTATCTGCTTTAAAAATTGCTCCGAAATAGTTTGTCGTGATTGCTTGTCTAACTCGCTATCGTACGGTTTAACCGGATCAGTCGATAGCTTGTTAATCACCGTTAATAAAGTGTTTATAAAATACTGCGATAAATCCTGCGGCTTATAGCCTTGATAATAAACACAGCCGTGAAAATCTGTGGAGGCTAGATTCTTTTTATCAATGACAGTACGGCTAATTAAGCCAGATACCGTCGCGTTTAAAATACAAGACGGGATCAAATAATCGTCTGCAGAAGCTGCCACCGCTGCGCTACCGGATAAATCAGTTAAAACATACAATTCAGCCGGAACAAAAATACCCGTCTCTGCCGCAAAGGTTCGCAAGCTTTCTGCCAATTGCCGGGCAATCACGCCTTTTCCCGTCCAGCCATCCACAAAGACCAATGAGCCAGGGTGATGATTTTGCACCAGGTAACGCAAGGCATTTTTATCCAGCCCCACATCCCGTAAGATGGAAATTGAATAATGCGGTGCTTCAATAGTGTAATAGCGCGCCAGGATATGCTTGAGCAGCACACCAATAGGCGTTCCGGCGCGGGCTAATGACACCAGGGTAATACCTTGTGTTCGGGTCGCCACAATCTGTTTCGTAAGGCGCAGTAAATCCTCTGCCATACGTTGCTGATTTAATGCCATAGCCTGATGAAACAATTGTAAGTATTCTGGCGACGGCAGTGATTCATGGGTAAGGAGTTCTGAATAATGCTGGGCTCCAGACTGGATCAGTGCTTCTTTAACGTGGACAGGTGTGTCTTGCATTTTCAGTGGTTTAAGCAAAAAACGCACATCGTTGGCAGGGTAGCTACCGCTGAAAAAGGTTATCAACATAATGGATTATATAAGCGGGAGTATTTCAATTGTGTGACATTCCAATTAATTATTGCTAATACGCTGTGGATTTTTGTCAAAAAATAGGCAATGTTGCATTGCGGTATTTTCTTTCCATGACGAATCAATTCATGCGTGTTGGCTAAAGCACTACGTTAGCATGACCCTCTAAAATTAAATAGATTTAACAGAAAATATTTACGATTTTTGCACCTATTGGCTCACACGTGTCCTGTGGTTACAATGCGAATAAATTCATACCCACACAACACACAATATTTATGTAAAATTAAATACACAAGCCAAATTCATGAACAATAGGCGATGAATACAGTCCATATGCTGATTAATAATGAATGGAGATACGCGAATGACAACAAGCAATACACAAAAATCCGTTAAGAAACTTAGCGGTATTCAACGTAGCACAGTTAGTCATTGGGTCGGCAGTGGATTTCCGGTGCGAACGCTGTTTTCATACCCGGATCTGGGAGCGATACTTACGCCGTTTTTGCTGCTGGATTATGCAGGCCCGATCAAATTTCCGCCCACAACAGCGCGCCTTGGTGTGGGTGAACATCCTCATCGGGGGTTTGAAACAGTGACTATTGTTTACGAAGGGGAAGTGGAGCATCGTGATTCTTCCGGTGGGGGTGGGCACATTGGTCCTGGCGATGTGCAATGGATGACTGCTGCATCTGGAATAGTTCATGAAGAATTTCATGGTCGCGATTTCGCGCGGCGCGGTGGCGCCTTCGAGATGGTTCAACTTTGGGTGAATCTACCCAGCAAATACAAGATGGCAGCGCCACATTACCAAGGTATTTTAAGCAGTGAGATTCCCGTAGTGACACTGCCTAACAATCAGGGAACAGTAAGAGTTATTGCTGGTGAATTTGACGGCGTTAAAGGCCCTGCCAAGACCTACACTCCTGTTCATGTTTGGGATGTTCGGTTGGCGAGCGACCAACTTATCGATCTTGCAATCCCTGACGGTTACACAACCGCAGTTGTGGTGCTTAAAGGCGTTGTGCGTATTAATGGCTCTGAGCCAATTGAAACTGCGCAACTGGGATTATTTGAGCGCGAGGGAGATAGCATTCGCATTGATTGCACAGACAATGCCACACTACTATTGCTGAGTGGTGAGCCGATTGATGAGCCCATTGCAGGCAGTGGGCCGTTCGTTATGAACACCACCCAAGAGATTCGCCAGGCAATAGCGGATTATCAAAATGGTAAGATGGGGCGGTTGTCATGAGTTTTGCGACAATTTGCGAAACTACATAATGTACGTAAATGTTCCTTTGGTAAGTATGCCCTCTATAACCAAGTAACTTGATGTTTCAAATTGTAAACCTCAGTGGCTATATAATGCCGCAGAGTAAAAGCATGTGGTAATTATTTTATCAGTGGAATAAAAACCTAGGTTTTTACTCCATCGAATATAACTAATAGAGACTGAAAACACTGTATGTAATAATTGTTACTTATTAAGAGCCTAGAATAAAATTATATGGGTTAGCCCAATAGTACGGTAATATTATCTCAAGGCCATGGCAGGGCTACTTTTTTCCAATTAAATGGTTTTAAAATTCGTTAAAATACATCACAAAATCGGTGCATTAACTGAAATTATTGATGACTAATTTTAAATTTGTGCTCTCGAGTTATAGGCAACTGATTTAAACTGTTTGAGTAAGCACTCGGCGGGCTTTATATTTTTGCTGTTGAAACATAAGATTCTGAGGTATTTCGGGTGTAACCGTTCAGTCCCCCTTTTTCAGAGAGGGAGGTGAGCGCATACTTTCGGGTTACAAGGGCAAAGGCTTGAATAAGCTTTTTAATAACATTATTTTTGGATAACAGCATCGTTATCCGGTGTGTATTTGCAGACAAGGCAGTGTGAGTGTATGGCAGGGAAAGACGATATTAACAAACAAAGTGTTAGTGCGGTTAAGTGGAGTGCCTTAGGGAGTATTGCGCAATACGGCTTATCATTGGGTGCGCAAATTATTTTGGCGCGGCTTTTGGGACCCGAAAACTATGGCTTGTTTGCGATGGGCATCATCGTTCTTGCCTTCAGTAGTTTTTTGTCTAATTTTGGTTTTGCCTGGGGACTTATTCAAATCCAGGATTTGACGACTTACGATATTCGTTTTGCTTTTACCTGGCAGTTAATTTCAGGTGGGCTGGTTGCGGCTATGCTGTATACGTTTGCGCCAGAAGTGGCGGGCTATTTTAATGAGCCGCGTGTTGATCCTATTGTGCGCTGGTTAAGTTTGGCATGTCTTATCAGTGCCATCACCGCTCCCGCCAGCAATTTACTCAGACGTAATCTGGATTTTCGCTGGATCAATATTATTCAGGTTATAAGCTATTCAATTGCTTACCTTGTTATTGGAATTCCCCTTGCTTACTATGGGGCCGGAGTTTGGTCGCTTGTGGCTGCCTGGATTGCGCAGGCAGCGTTAACCCTTATCCTGACCTTTATTCGTCACCCACATTCGATTAAACCACTTTTTTGGTACGATGGTGCTAAGGCTATGTCAGGCGTGGGTTTTACTGTTTTTGTAACTAATTTGTGTAATTGGGGATTGGATAATCTAGACCGCATTCTCTTGGGACGATTTTTGGATTCCAATGCGGTTGGACTTTACAGTGTGGGCTATAATTTAGCCACTACCCCCAATAAATTGCTGATAGGCGCATTGCAGCCGGCTTTTTTAACCGCTGGTGCTAAATTTCAATCAGAGCCAGAACGGTTGCGTCGCGCTTATTTGCCGGTGCTTGCCTCGGTTTGGGTATTAATTACCCCGTTGTTTGCCATGTTTGCTATTGTCGCTGATGATTTAGTGGGATTTTTGTATGGCGAGGCCTGGCAATCAACTGCGCTTGTCTTGGCTATTTTGGCATTATCTATGCCCGTTTATATTATATGGGCAATGTCGACACCTATTTTATGGAATACGCAACGTAAACACCTGGAAAGCTTATTGCAGTTACCCATTTTGGTGCTTTCTGGCTGGGCTTTATACGTTTTTGCCCACCAAGGTGTGGTTGTTGTCGCCTTAATCGCAGCGGCTAGTTTAGGTGCTAGATCTGTGTTAATTACTACTGCGGCCTGTTGGCGCTTAAAAATTAAGTTACGACATTTATTGCCCTTTTTTGCTCGTGGCTGGGCTATGACACTTTTAGTGGCCTACGGAACTTTTGCGGGTGTGGAGCTGGGTGAAATTGCCGGCCGCTGTTTTGGTGCGCAATTGACCCATCTAGGAGGAGGAATGGCTCATGTTAAGCTTGATCTTATTGTGCGCGCCTCTTTGCATTTGTTGCCGCTTATGGGCGGCGTTTTTTTTGGAATCGGTATGCTGGTATTGGTTGTATGGGTGTTTCCACACTTGTTGGGTAATCAGGTACTGGGTATGTTGGCGCGTTTTAGTCCACGATTTACACCGAAATTGCAGGGTTAATAACGTGATATTGAGGGCAGGAAAATGACTGGCATTGTCTTTGGACTGATAGTTTTTATGGTTGCTTTGGTGGCAGTTATTGGTTTTGGTGCTGTTTTACATTGGAGACAGCATTCCACAACGAGTTTGCTCCCGTATATTTTTTATCTCGCTATTAATAATATGGCGTGGCAGGTAGCGATATCAGGGCGAAATTTATTTGCTTCAACTTTATCTGATTCTGCCGACCTGATAGAGCCCGTTTTAGACATGCCTCCCGCTGTACTATGGGCATCGCGATTAACGTCATTATTTATTGTCGTGGTTGCAGTGGAGCGTATTGTTAACCGGCTTTTACACTATGGACAGGGGATAAAAATACCGACAGGACTGTTTGTTGCTTTTGTGTTCTATTTTATGTCTTCGGTACTTTTTAGCGCATTTTTAGGGACTCATCCATCGCTGTCGCACGAATATTTTTATTTATTTTTGGGTGGTATTGCCGCCTTACTGTTCACAGAGGCCGATGCGGATAATGCCATTTGCAGTGCGCGTAATGCAATTTTTATGCTTCTGCTTGCCAGTGCAATGTTTGTGGTTATCAAGCCGGAACTGGTCATGCGCAATGATTACATGGATGGCTTAATCCCTGGGTTAACTATTCGTTATGTAGGCTTAACCGCCCACTCTAACGTGCTTGGGCCCTTGACTGTCGTTTTTTTATTATGCTTATGGAGTAGGCCTTATTCCAGAGGGTGGCTTAATGGTTTGGCGTGGTTTATTGGCGCTGCCACGCTGATATGCGCGCAATCTAAAACCAGTTGGCTTACCTTTATATTATGTCTATCTTGCCTTGCTTATTTTCGGTATGCCGCATTTTTAAAAGGGTATTTTTTCGATTTTAAACGGCCGGTTTTCTTGGCGGCTTTTTTGTCCGTGGGAATGGTTGTGGTAACGATGTTTGCCATGACGCTTATGTTTGGTTCAGCAGGCAATCCTTTGAGTACATTTTTTATGAGCCGAGCGGGCGCAGATTTAATGACCTTGACAGGCAGGGACGAAATTTGGGCGATTGCTGTGCGGGAGTGGCGTTACAATCCGTTATTTGGTTATGGTTTATCGATTTGGAATGAAGCTCATCGTTCAAAAATAGGAATGCCCAATGCAGTCACTGCACATAACCAGTTTTATCAAACATTATCTAGCGCAGGAATTGTGGGGGTGGTGGGATTATGTTTCTATGTCTTGACATTGTTTTGGTTTGCACTCAAAACAGCCAAGGCTAGCCAAGGTTTAACGTTGGCCTTTTTTATCATGGTGATGATGCGCTCAGTAAGCGAAGTAACATTATCTATGATAGGTTATTATGGGCCTGAGGAGCTTACGCACGTCCTTATCTTGATGGTGATTACTTCTCATTGGATAGCGCATCGTGCGCCTGTTGCTAATTCTCAAGCGACCCCAAAATTTATATTAGCAAGGTAGTCTTTATGTTATGTTCAATTATTATCCCGCTGTATAACAAGGCAAGTTTTATAGAAGAAGCGTTGCAATCGATCTTTAATCAAACTTATCAAAATTTTGAAGTAATCATTATTGACGATGGTTCTACTGATGATGGTGTTGTCCGAGTTCGTGCAATTAAAGACAGTCGAGTGGCTTTGGTACAGCAATCCAATGCTGGCGTGTCCTGTGCCAGAAATAAAGGGATTGAACTGGCCCAGGGTGATTTGGTGTGCTTTTTGGATGCCGATGATTGGTATCAGCCACAGTATCTTGACACTATTATTAAGATGGCGAAATGTTATCCGGAGCTGTTATTTTTTGCCACTTCTTATAAGCGCGTTAAAGTAACTGAGGGAACTGAAAAATATTGGGAAGTTGCAGATCAATGTGATATTGAAATTATTAATGATCTTTTTCATCAGTGTCGACTGGGTAGCACATTGTTCATTATCGATTCATTTGCTGTACGACGATCATCTTTATTGCATTTTCAGCCTTATTTCCCACCAGGCGAACAAATGGCTGAGGATCAGGATCTCTATTTTAGATTATGTGAAAAATCAGCTTTCGCTTATTGTTCATTGCCGCTTGCGGGTTACAGAATAGGTATCAACGATAGCTTATGTGCAACTTACGAAGGTAGTTGCCTGTTTCCTGCCTATTTGCGTGTGGAGCAGCGGGCTCTTAATCGAGAGATGCCTGATAGGTTGAGAAGCTCCGCATTAAGAATGGTGGCTGAAGCAAGAATTTCCCTCGCCCGTAATTCATTGATGACTGGGCAGCGCTATCAAGGCGTTAAAGAATTGTTGGGTGTCTGGCGGGGGATGGTTTCACGTCGCTGGTGGGTTACTCTCGCAATGTGCGTTTTTGCAACACCCAAAACAGTTCAGCGCTGGGAGCATTGGCGAAATCAAAAAGCGTGAGATGGCGGAATTTTTGTAATCAAAAATTAGTTTATTTGAGTTTACGGGCCACCCTAAGATCTAATCTTTACGAATTGATACGATGCTAGCAGTTCCTTTGAGGTACTGTGTGTGGGGAATTAATAAGCTTTCGTAATTAACCTCAGGTTGCACAAATGAAAAAACGTATGACTCCACAGATTCGACAGCGATTGCTTTGTATTATACGCTCCACATTATTTGTTTTTTTGTCAATAACCCAGTTCAAGGCCTCGGCTTCAACATTGCCCGATGTGATACGCACCGGAGGCTCATCCAAACCTCACGAAGCCAAAGTTGCTGTGTTAGTATCGCAAAGCGAATATGTCGGGCTACCCTTCACGGTAGCTAATGAAGAGGGCGTTACTGTCTTTAATGGAACCCTTAAGAAAGCCAATATCTTAGAGCCGTGGAATTATGCCGCCATTGCCGATTTTTCGGAATTAAAAGAACCTGGTCGTTATAGAGTACACGTAGAAAATATAACCTCCAGGCCATGGGATATAGATAAAAATGCAGGTCATGAATTAACCCAAACATTTCTAGAGTTGTTTGTTGCCAATCGGGATGGTTATGAACCTTCCTCCCTTCATGGCCCAGCTCATTTACATGATGCCAGCATTGAAGGTGGAAAGTATAATAAAACACACTTTGATCTTACTGGGGGCTGGATGGATGCTGGCGATCAAATACACTTCACCGAAACTACCGCTTACGCGGCCATCATTTTACAGCTAGCAGCCAAACTTGATCCTATCAATGCCGAGGCTTTGCGTAATGAAGCCGATGTCGGTATACGCTGGTTGCTGAAAGCACATCCACTTCCGGATTTATTTATTGGCCAGGTAGGTGATATTCGCGATCACGGTATAGGTTTTCGAGATCCTGCAGAAGATGATCAATCTAAATTGCCTGGTATAGGTTATCGATTGGCTTATCCTGCAAGCTTATCAGGTTTGATGGGTAAAGCCGCTGCCGCGCTTGCCCTTGCTGCTGAACGCAATACCGGAGAAGAGCGCATACATTTATTAGCGCAAGCTAAGCAATGGTATCAACAAGGCAAAACCAATCAATCTGATCAGCAACTTGCTGATGACTTTTACAATAACTTAACATGGCACGATGATATGAGCTTTGCCGCGGCCATGCTATGGCGGGTTACTGGAGACGAGCCGTATCAGGAAGATGCTTACCTATATCTTGACGATATTGACCATACTCTTTCTGTTACTTCAATCGGTGTATTGACCGCCGCTGATCTTTGCGGCACGCTGGGTAATAAATTAACCAATAATAGTAAAGTGCGCAAACGGGCTTGCGATTTTTTGCGCACTGCGGCGCAAGAGGCTATTGCCACGGCAACTATTGAAAATGCGCCTTGGAATACCCCGGGTTCTATGATTTGGGGACAGCTAGGATTTAATGGCGCACATGGGGCAATTGTTGCACTCGCTAAACGCGCCAATTTAATCAAAGATGCTTCGGTGGCTGTGCGTGCACGTGATTGGTTATTAGGACTTAATCCTTGGGGAAATAGCTTTGTTGTGGGATATGGTTCAAATCCACCTACAACGCCACATCATTGGGCGAGTGTATTCAGTAATGATGCACCTAAAGGCACGGTAGTGGGTGGGCCTGCCTCATCAGCCGAAATGGAAGCCATTAATGTTTCAGCACAAGGAGAATTCGATTCTAACAGGGCAATCTACTCTACAAGAATTGAAGATTATATTAGTAGCGAAGGCGGAATTGTTTACAATGCAAATACAATTTTTCTTATTAGCGCGTTAAATATTTTGGAATAAGCTTTAGGCACTAAGCTATAACAAATAAAAATTAACTGGAACAATTTATAAAATGATTTTTGCACCTCTGTGAATCTAACGGCACAGATAAATTGAACAGCCGATATTTAACAGTTAAATCTTGAATGCTAGACATGGCGAATTAGGTGGTTAAATTCTACTTAAGGGTTCCCGGTAACTTTCAATACACCACTCCCGGATGGTCTACCATCAGCAAGGTGATGCTCCCTATGCCATGACCCAAACCTGCCCGCCACGCATAATTTTAAGAGTTGCTGTCCCCATACGCTTGCATCGCTTGTTTGATTATTTAGCCCCCGAAAACAGCACCATTAACGATTTTAAACCCGGGGTACGCGTTCGAGTACCGTTTGGCAAAACGAGCAAAGTGGGGTTTTTGGTCGAATGTGTTGAGCACAGCGACATTGATAGCCACAAATTAAAGGCTATTGATGCAATTATCGATAGCGAATCTTTGCTATCTGAACAGGATATTCGCTTATTGCATTGGGTGAGCCGTTATTACCATCATCCTTTAGGCGACGTTTACACTACGGCATTACCGGCGCTATTACGTCAGGGTAAATCGGCAACCTTACCTGTAGAAGAGCGCTATGCACTCACCGAACAAGGTAAAGCCATATCCACTGAGCAATTAACGCGTGCTCCCAAACAAAAAGTATTGTTGGAAAAATTTCAAAGCCATGCCATAGCGTTGTCAGCATCTCAACTGACTATCTGGGATGAAAAATGGCGTGCGGCACTTAAACCTTTACTGGAAAAAGCGCTGGTGCAAGTTGCTGAACTTGACTGCGCTGTTGCTGTTGTTGAACCTTTAATGCGCAACATTGCATTAGTCAGTAATCCACAACAACAAGCGGCGATAGATGCGGTATGCGCTAGTTTTTCTACATTTAATGTTTTTTTGCTGGAAGGCGTGACCGGTAGCGGCAAAACCGAAGTATATATGCAAATTATTCATGCCGCATTACAGCAACAAAAACAGGTTTTGGTGCTGGTACCGGAAATTACGCTAACGCCACAATTGGAAGCACGTTTTCGGCAGCGCTTTTCCGTGCCGATAGCTATATCACATTCCAAGTTGGCAGACAGCCAACGTAATCTCGCGTGGTTAAAAATGCAGCAAGGTGTATGTTCTATCATGCTGGGTACGCGCTCGGCGCTGTTTACGCCACTTAAAAATCCAGGCTTGATTATTCTGGACGAAGAACATGATACGTCATTCAAACAGCAAGAAGGCTGCCGGTTTTCCGCACGCGATATTGCGGTGGTGCGCGCTAAAATGTTGAATATTCCTGTGCTGATGGGGTCGGCCACGCCCGCGCTAGAGAGCTTGCACAATGTTGATAAGGGCCGTTATCAGTTGCTGCATTTACCGCAACGGGCAGGCAATGCAGTGCCACCCACATTTCAATTAATTGATATCAGAAACAAAAGAATGCAGGAGGGCTTGAGTGCTACGTTGATTGCAGAAATTAAAAATACTTTGGCTAAAAAAGAGCAGGTTTTATTGTTTCTTAATCGCCGGGGTTTTGCGCCGACATTGATTTGTCATGGTTGTGGCTGGGTAATGCGTTGTGCGCATTGCGATGCCAATATGGTGATTCATGCCCAAGAGAAATTATTACGTTGTCATCATTGCGGTGTCGAGCAAGGCCTGATTAAAAGCTGTTTGGCATGTAAAACCGGCCAGTTAATGCCGTTAGGTTTGGGGACAGAGCGCGTAGAAAATACATTGATGAGTTTATTTGCCGATAAGACTATCGTACGGCTTGATCGTGATTCCACCAAGCTGAAAGGCTCATTGGAACGCTATTTGGCACAAATTAATCAGGGCGAAGCCGATATTATTTTAGGCACACAAATGCTGGCTAAAGGACATCATTTTAGTCAGGTGACCCTTGTTGCCATGCTGGATGTCGATAGCGGTTTGTTCAGTGTCGATTTTCACGCGGCCGAAAAACTGGCGCAGCTCATTGTGCAAGTGTCAGGGCGTGCCGGACGCGAAACAAAACCCGGCAAAGTGATCTTACAAACGCGCCAGCCTGAGCATCCTTTGCTGATGACGCTGATTGATTGCGGTTATAAAGCTTTCGCCAAAATGGCACTCACAGAACGTAAAGAGGCGCTGTTACCGCCGTTTAGCTATCATGCGCTGTTAAGAGTGCATGCGGCTGATGCCGATCTGGCTAAGCAGTTTTTAAACACGGTGATTAAGTTAGCGAATGAAATTCATAGCCGGGAAGCTAGGCAATATGCCGATATTTTAGGGCCCGTGCCTGCATCAATGGCGCGTCGCGCTGGCATGTATCGCTTCCAGATGCTTTTCCAAAGTCAAAAAAGACCGGATTTACACGCGCTGCTCGACAGGTTGTTACCGGAGATAAACAAGATAAATCGAAGTCAGCGCTTATTCTGGTCACTGGATATTGATCCTGTCGACTTGTTTTAAAGTCAGCTTAAAATGTGTTTATTGGCTTACAGTTTAAGCGGGAATAAAAACAACGCTATACATGTAGGCTGGCGTGACGATAAAAACCTCAGCACTCTATGCAGCGTATTGTTGGGGTTCGTAACTTCACCGCAAGCTGTATGGTTTGTGTCTCCTAAAGTTGATAGCCTTAAAAGTCTCTCCATTTTTACAAAAAAGCAGGTAAATATTTGTATTATTAAGTAATACGTCTGCTAATTATCCACAACCATAGATAAACAAACTATTATATTGGATAATGTGCAGTTATCTTTTATAGTTGATATTCAACACACAAAAATTAATGAAGCAAAAAATAGAGGCACTGCTCCTGCACGCTTTTGGAGCGCTTAAAACTAATGGTTTTATTGACCAAGACTTGGAGCCACACATTGTGGTGGAGCGTACCCGTGATGCCAGCCATGGCGATTTTACCACCAACGTGGCGCTTACTTTGGCTAAAGCCGCAAAAACCAATCCAAGAGTGCTGGCCGAAAAAATCATTGCCACGCTGCCTCAAGATAACGCTATTACCCATGTTGAATTGGCAGGCCCAGGCTTTATCAATTTTTTTGTTGACCGCAACAGCCAATATGAAATTATCCAGCGTATACACGCTGAAGGCGACAGTTTTGGTTTAAGCCATGTGGGTGCGGGTAAAAAAGTCCAGGTTGAATTTGTCTCGGCTAATCCAACCGGGCCTTTGCATGTCGGCCATGGCCGCGGTGCAGCTTATGGATCTGCCGTGGCTAATTTATTGAACGCCGTAGGATTTGATGTATATCGTGAATACTACGTGAACGATGCGGGCCGACAAATGGACATACTGGCGACCAGCATTTGGCTGAGATATCTTGAAAATTGTGGCGAAGTGCTGGCTTTTCCGAGTAATGCTTACCGCGGTGACTATGTGCGCGATATTGCTGCCACTATTTATAAAAGTGCCTGCAACGAATACCGCAGACCCGCTGAACTCGTACTTGAAAATACGCCGCTTGACGAACCTGAGGGAGGCGACAAAGAGCTGTATATTGATGCCTTGATCGCCAGAACCAAAACTTTGTTGGGAAAGTCGCTGTACCGTGATTTTTTCCAAATGGGCTTAAATACCATTCTGGATGATATTCGTGAGGATTTACACGAATTTGGTGTTGATTTTCAGCAATGGTTTTCCGAACGCCAGTTAATGGAAGACGGTTCAGTTGATGCGGCACTTGATCGATTACGTGTAGGCGGGCATTTGTATGAACACGACGGCGCCACCTGGTTTGCGTCCAGTTCATTGGGCGATGAAAAAGATCGCGTAGTGATACGCGAAAATGGCCAATATACTTATTTTGCCTCCGATATTGCCTATCATATGAATAAACTTGATCGGGGCTTTGACCAGATTATTGATATTTGGGGTGCGGATCATCATGGTTATATACCGCGTGTAAAAGCCGCCATTACTGCGTTAGGCGCGGATGAATCGAAATTAAAAATACTGCTGGTGCAATTTGCAACTTTGTATCGGGGCGATGAAAAAGTGCAGATGTCAACGCGTTCAGGCGATTTTGTCACTTTACGCCAACTGCGTAATGAAGTCGGAAAAGATGCAGCGCGTTTCTTTTATGTGATGCGCCGTTCAGAACAACATATGGATTTTGATTTAAAACTGGCAACTTCAAAATCCAATGAAAACCCCGTGTTTTATGTGCAATATGCTTTTGCGCGGGTATGCAGTGTGTTTCGGCAACTGGATGGCAAAGGCTGGGAAAGAAATGTGCTGTTGGGTATGAATAGCCTAAACTTATTAACTGAAGAGCATGAAACTCATCTTATCAGCATTTTAGCGCGCTATCCCGAAGCTTTACAACGCGCGGCACTACAATACGAACCCCACCAATTGATTCAATATCTGCGCGAACTGGCTACGGCTTTCCACACTTACTACAATGCCCATCAATTTTTGATTGATGATGCCAAAGTTCGTGATGCGCGCTTAAACTTGATTAGCGCTGTTAAGCAAGTGCTATCCAATGGTTTAGGGTTGCTCCATATCAACACTCCTGAATCAATGTAACTGTAATGGCTAGAGACTATAAACACCGCGCACAGAGCACTCCCAAAAATGCGGGCAACCAGCATAATAAGTCGCGCTCTAAATCTAATGCCAAGGTCGGCGCTTTAAAATGGATGCTGATTACCGCATTGGTTATTTCATTTGCAGTCTTCCTGGTTTATTTACGTAGCATTGGCGACAAGCCAGGGGCAATGCCGCTTACTAAAACCTTAACGACGGCTGATTTAGCCAACACTGAAACGGCAAACCGTGCTGCGGAAATCAAGAAAAAACAAGATATTGAGATAAAAAAACAACCACCGGCTCCGCAATTTGATTTTTACACCATTTTGCCGCAAAAAGAGATGGTGGTTGCTGATCATGAAATTAAAACGCGTGCCCGCGAAGAGCGGGTTGGCAAAACTAAAAACACGCATTATGTTATTCAGGCCGGGTCTTTTAAATCGAGTAAAGAGGGCGAACAACTCCGCGCTAAGCTGGCTTTAATGGGCATTGAATCCAAAGTTAATAAAGCCAAAGTAGGCGATGTTGTCTGGTATCGCGTCAAAATAGGGCCTTATGCACGCCTGGACAGTGTTAAAACAGTCATGTCGCGGTTAATGCAAAATGATATGAAACCCGTGGTAACGGAAATAGAGAACTTAGATTAACGTAATCTGTTTATATCGGCATTATCCCATGCTGTGGGTACAATTCCGATAAGTCCGTGCTTACACCAAAACTTGGTGTAAGCATTCAAAGAGGGAGATTGAGCAAGTACAGCTTGATCAAGTGTGTGATGTACGTTCCTTAGCCTCGCGCTTAGCCATAAGTGCTTTTGCTGCATCAGAACCGATATGCGCCTCGCCACGTTGTTTGGCCAATTCCATTTGCTTTTCCCGCTCCATAAAACGGGCTTTTTGATCGGGCGTAATTTTGTCGTAACAGTGGATACAGCTTACACCTTGTTGATAGCTAGGGCTTAGCTTATCGGCTTCTGTAATAGGTGTACGACAAGCATTGCATTGGTCATATTGGCCTTGTTGCAGTTGATGATTGACAGTAACCCGTTCATCAAAAACAAAACATTCGCCTTCCCAAAGCGTTTCTTGCGCAGGAACTTCTTCCAGATATTTTAAGATACCGCCTTTGAGATGGTAAACATTGTCAAAGCCTTGTTCTTTTAAAAATGCGGTAGATTTTTCACAGCGTATGCCCCCGGTACAAAACATGGCTATTTTGGTGTGCTTTTTGGCATCAAGATGCGCTTTGACATATTCCGGAAACTCACGGAAAGATTCCGTATGCGGATTAACGGCATTTTTAAAAGTACCGATTTTAACTTCATAGTTGTTGCGGGTATCCACTAACAACACGTCTGGTTGTGAAATAAGCGCATTCCAATCGCGGGGGTTAATGTAAGTGCCCACCACAGATTTGGGGTCAATGCCTTCTATACCCATGGTGACGATTTCTTTTTTCAGTTTAACCTTGGTGCGATTAAACGGCATGGTATCGGTATAAGATTCTTTGCAATCAATAGTGGCCAAGCGTGTATCGTTACGTAGCCAATCTAGCAAGGCATCAATGCTTTGTCGGCTTCCTGCCACAGTGCCATTAATACCTTCATGAGCTAAAAGCAAAGTGCCCCGCACCGCATTTTTTTCCATAACAGCATGTAACGGTTCACGCAAATGCTGATAATTTTCTAAGGTGACAAATTTGTATAACGCACAAACAACAATTTTAGGCATAGTTAGCTTTCCTAGTGCGGGTTGGATCGTAAATCCAAAGCATAAAAAACAACTATTTTAATCAAAGCTAATAGCATTTGTCAGTTTCATTTGAATTTAATATTGATTATTTTCGTCATCCGTCCGAAAAATTGCCAGCTACGGCACTATTTTCTTGAATAGATTTGTCTACGTGGCTACCAACTGAGACGGGCATCCGTTCGCCCCAAGCTTCTCGAAGGGTTTGTTGTTCATGGTTCGACAAGCTCACCACGAACGGCTTTTTTTAAACTGCCCCTTCTTAGTTGGTAGCGGCTTACGGGATAGGCTTTTTAATTCGGTATATTTGCTATTTAGTCCGGCAATTTAAAATTAACCGACATAAAAAACCCTCGTACGGAAATCCGGCGAGGGTTTATATTTGCAGCTGTAGTTTCAAATCATATTGAACTTACAACAGTTAAATAAAAGCCATTATTTACTTTGGAAGGCTATTAATATAAGCGTTCATAGCAGGTATGCGCACAGACAAGAATTTGTCTATATAAGTTGGTGTGCTTAAGTTATAGTCAGGAACCTTATAAGAAACTTTAACGGGTTTTTTATTGACTACTATGGTTGTTGTTACCGTAGTTGGCTTCCATGTTGCTTGTTCTCTACTTAAAGCACCACCGCGGACTAACTGCGATTTAACTTTACTAAAACGTGCCAGCAAATTCTTTTTTAGGAAAACAGTATTTTTTAATACGTTCCAACGCTCTTGTAAAATAGCGTTAAAATTGCTCTCAGGATACTTCAATAATTTGACGATTAAATTATTATCCGGTGTCAGAAAATCGGTACGGGTGTTTTCCTTGCTGCCATCCCAAAACATACCAAAAGTTGCATTATGATCCCAAGGCACAATAAAAAAGTCCCCGCCGGCATTTTTAGCCAGGAAAAAATTCTTGGAGCTGTTATCTGAAGCTTGAGTCACTCTCGTTAGCAAATACCAATCAGCAAGGCTTGTAAGATCAATGCGATTTTCTATGTTGTCGGTGAAAGGAAATTGAGCTGATGTGACAACGAAGTCAATAAGGCTTTTAAGCGGTGTAAAGTCGGCTTTTGTTTTGGGGTAAACTTGGGAAAAGTTAAACTCAATGTCACCTTTCTTGTAGGGGAAGAAAAGGTCTGTTTTCCATTGGGCAAAATCGGCTTTATAGATTACGCTGCCTTTTTCAAGCTTTAGTCCCAAAAGCGTCGGGCCAACATGTTGGTTTAAAATATAAATCCCTGCATACTTGCCGTTCACGATGGCTTCAGCTAAACGTCCCTTTATGGCATTTTGCCCGTTAGCCCGGCTTTTATCTTTATTAGGATGGATTTCATTAAAAATATCCATACCGATATTATTACGGGCAAAGGTATTATCGGCGTAAGAAGCATCCAATATCCAATCATCGCCTTCTGCTAAATCAAGCAATTTAACTTTGGTACTTTTTGCAGCGGTACCCAGTTGAAAACCATAAGATTTTTTGGGGAACTCCTGGGTTGTTTGGCCTCTGAATTCTATACCCATAGGTGATGTGATATCTTGGTTGAATTCGCCACTCATTAAACGAAAATCCCCACGCACTTTTGGTGTATTTACAATTGCGGCATCGGTAGTGATTTGTGCAATAGGAAGGTTGCTGAAAACTACCGTGTAGGTATCGACAGGGGTTGTTGCACTGCCTTTGTAAACCTTGATGACTTGCGTAGAATCACCATATTTTACGGGCTTAAAATGACAAATATCGCCACTTTTTTTAATTTTAACGCCACCGCATTCAATACTGTAGGTTCCAGGGTTATCAAATTTAACGGTAGGATCAAAGGCTTTTGCGGTAGAAAACCCTGTTCCTAATGACACAAATAAGCGTCTGTTGTTAACATCCGTGCCATCTACGCCGATACCGATATCGTTTAGTCGTATATTAAATCTAACTGGATTGACGGCTGATAAAGCTGACCCTGAAAACAATAACGTATTGATAGCTAAGCCTAGTATCAAACACGATCCTAATTTTTTACCCATGAAAAAAAACCTTTAAATAATTTGTGAATTAATGAGCGAACGTTTTTGTTGTTTAATTGTACAGAAAGAACTCTATTGATAAAAACCAATTAGGCAATCCGTTATAAAAACGCCCATTCGTTTCAGTGACTTATCGTCAAGTGTAAGGTCGGTTAGAAATAAATAAAAAATGGAAGCTGATGTATTTGAGGATTTTGTGTCACTCTACAGCACCCAATGTTTTTTTTATTTTCCGACTCATAAACATTGAAATTTTAAAAAAATGTACTAGCGAGCGGTGGTCATACTAATTCATTTATACAGCCTCTACAATAGCGTTTTTTAAAAAAAAATGAGGGTCAAAATATTATGATGGCATCAAGCCAGTGCAGCGGGCTTATTTGCTAAATTAAGCGAAAATAAAATTTATTTTTTTGTAAAAGATGATGAAAAACAATTCTTGTAACACCATTGGCGGGGAGATAGGGTGCTCAATAGATTGGGCTCATTGAGCGGACAAAAAGCCAGTGGTATTCTAAAATTAGTGCTCGGCGAGCAATGCGCACCCATTACCTGTACCCATCTAACCGCGATGAATTTAAAGCCACATGTGGTCAACCGGACGGTTTTAGATCGCGAGAAATTTGCTTACCAGATTGGGTCGCCAGCTTTTTAGTTGCCATTAAAAACACACGTTCGTCAGCTGTATTTTATTGCAATGCTCCTAAAATTACTTTTTGATCCATCGCATGAGTATCAAAAGCCTTAAATTGTGCAATACCACCGCTTTTTTTCTTGCGGCGTGAATGCTCAATAGCGATACATGGCGCGGCAGCACAAGTATAACTTCAATTATCAGGCCAATTGCCTAAAGTGCGCTGGCCTAATAATTGGACGAAATGCTGCAAGGGTTGTTATGATTTCGTTGGTGTCCAAATTTTGCAGACGTGATAATTTAGAAATCCGGAGTCTGGTTTTTCTGAGCAGTTATTGATCAATTGTGATTAAAGCCCCTTAACTTATACGTTTGGTGGCTTGTTGTGTTCGAATTTATCCGCCGAAACTCACTCTGATTAAAGAGGTATTTTCCAAAAGAAAGCAGGGTTAAAAACAAAAGCACCAACAAAGATGCGCTTTTAGAATTTTGAAACAAATGTTTGGACTAATAATCAGTAATGATGTAAAGATTATTTCAAGCGTGCCGCCAAGTTTTGAAATTAACTGTCATAAATTGAAAACGCTAAGTCATCAATAGAGAGGTTTGTTAAAATGAATAAACGTATAACTCCACAGAGTCGGCAGCAATTACTAAATATTGTAAGTTCATTAGGGCTTGTTTTATTCTCAGTAACACAGTTTAAAGCCTTCGCTTCAACATTGCCGGATGTCATTCGCACAGGAGGCCCATCCAAACCCCATGAGGCGAAAATTGCTGTTGTAGTCTCAAAAAATTTATACGCTGATAAAAAATTCGCTGTAACCAACGAAAAAGGTGTGACGGTGTTCACTGGCAAACTTAAAAAAGCCAATATCTCAGAGCCGTGGAATTATGCTGCAACGGCTGATTTTTCTGAGTTAACAAAGCCTGGGCGTTATACGGTGCAGGTAGAAAAAATCAACTCCCAACCATGGCACATTGATAAAAATGCAGGCAATGATTTGATTGCAATATTTCTGGAGTTGTTTGTCGCTAACCGAGATGGTTATGAGCCTTCATCGTTACATAAGCCCTCCCATTTACACGATGCAATTGTTAAAGGTGGGCGCTACGATAACAAAAAGTTTGACCTGACAGGGGGGTGGATGGATGCCGGCGATCAAATACACTTTACGGAAACTACCGCCTACTCGGCTATCCTCTTACAGATCGCCGCCAAGTTTGATCCTGTCAATGCTAAAGCATTACGTAAGGAAGCTGATGTGGGGATACGCTGGTTACTAAAAGCGCATCCACTTCCGGATTTATTTATTGGCCAAGTAGGTGATATGCGTGATCATGGCATTGGCTTTCGTGATCCTGCAATAGATGACCAATCTAAGTTGCCGGGAATAGGCCATCGATTTGCTTACACCACAGTCTTATCCGGCTTGATGGGTAAAGCTGCTGCCGCATTGGCTCTTGCGGCTGAGCGCAGTACGGGAAAAGAGCGCATACATTTATTAACGCAGGCTCAGCAATGGTATCAACAAGGTAAAACCAATCAATCTGCTGAACAAATGCCTGATCATTTTTACGATAACCTGACATGGCATGATGATATGAGTTTTGCCGCCGCTATGTTGTGGCGGGTTACTGGAGATGCCCAATATCATAAGGATGCTTATACCTACCTTGATGATAATGATCATAACCTTTCCGTTCCTGCTGTAGGTGTGTTGACGGCTGCGGATTTATGCGGTGCGTTGGGCAACATGGCAACCAAGGACATTAAGGCTCGATCACTGGCCTGCGATTTTTTACAAACAGCTGCTCAAGATGCCATTTCAGTGGCAACTGTAGAAAACTCGCCTTGGGGTACGCCAGGGCGTATGGGTTGGGGGCAGGTAGCATTAAATGGAGCGCATGGTGCTGTTATTGCGCTTGCCAAGCGTGTCAATTTAATAAAAGATGCTACTGTGGCTGTTCAAGCGCGTGATTGGCTATTAGGGCTTAATCCCTGGGGAAGTGGCTTTGTTGTGGGATATGGTTTAACCCCCCCCTCAAATCCTCATCATTGGGCGACTGTAATAGGGGGTAACTTGCCTAAAGGCGGCATAGTTTCTGGGCCAGCCCCCATAAGCGGAATGAAAATATTTAAAACGTCCAAAGAAAGATTTGATTCTGACCGTGCTACTTATTCCAAGAAATCTGAAAATTATATTACTAGCGAAGTCGGCATTGGTTATAACGCTAATACGATTTTGCTTATTACGGCTTTAAATACTTTAAAATAAAAATAAAAGCAATGATTCAGTTTTCTATCTAAAAAATGGAAAACTGAATTATTTCATTGGGATAGTTTTTTTTTGACAGAAAAAAATGTAGCCTTACTCAGGCGACTTAAGTAAAGTTTGTAGGTTTTTTCCGCTATAATTTGCCAATTATAGCGCTCGGTTACCCATATTCGCGTGCTTTCGCGTGCGCTCCTGGTTAAACCTTTAATTGACCATTGTTTAATGCTGTTTGCAAGCACCTCTATATTGCCCAAGGGGAAATAATGTGCTGATGCTAAACCTACTTCCAGATTTGCGGGGATGTCACTTGCCAGTACAGGCAGTCCAAAGCTCAGTGCCTCCAACAAAACAATCGGTAAGCCCTCATGAGAGGAAGGTAATACAAATAAACCCGCATGGGCATAGAGTTCTTGCAAAGCCAAACCTTGCTGAATGCCAGTCATAACTGCGCCAGCTTCAATCGCTTTTTCAATAACTTCGCGTTGATAAGCATCGGGGTGATCTGCATCACCGACCAGAACCAGTTTCCAATTGGGCACATTAGCCAGTTTGAATGCAGCTATTAAATCCAGATGCCGTTTTTCGGGCACCATTCGGCTGACCAGCAAGACATAATGCCCCGGAATGAGTTTAAATTTATTAAGGGCTTCTATTGAGTTGGGAAATAATGGCAGATCAACTCCGTTAGGAATTTGTTCAGCAGTTACGCCGTGTTTTGTAAGCACTAAATCGGCAATAACTTTGGAAATTACAATACGCCCATTCGAGTAACGCATTCCCCAGCGTTCGCCAAGTTGTAGGACTAAACGGGCAAATGCCCCCCATTTTTGGCGATCGTAATCGGGGCCATGGTGGGTCACGATAACCCGTAAACCCAAGAGTCTTGCTAGCGGTGTCATCAATGCAGGGCCAATAGCCTGTATGTGCAGAATGTCAGGGCGCTTGACAGCGGCATAGATTACACCCAAAAAACTATGCACAATGGCCTCCAGTCCTTTAGATTTTGGCGTCCAGAGGGAGACAAATTTTACACCCTTCCAAGGGGAGCACGCCGCAGCAGGTTTATACAGTGATCGGGTCAGTACGGTAACGTCACAGCCCAGTACTACCAGTAAAGGGCATAAATGCTCGGTATGGGTTTCTACGCCGCCCTGTATGTTAGGGAAACCCCGCAAACCTAGCATCATGACACGTAACGGTCGGTTATTCATTTAAAAACCTCCAGTACGTTTTTAGCCAATTTATCCCAGTTATAATTTTTTTCGAGTAACGCACGGCCTTTTTTGCCCATTTCTAGCGCACGTTGAGGATTTGATAGTAATTCTAGTAGGTGACTGATCATGGCAGTAAAATCATTGGGCGCAGCTAGCAAGCCTGTTTCGGCATTTATTACCAAACCCCGATAAAACAAGAAATCCCAGACGACTGCGGGTAGCTCCATCGCCATGGCTTCCAGGCATGTGCCAGGTAAGCCTTCGTAATAGGAGGTTGAAGCATAAACATGGCTGCGATTGTAATAATCCATCATTTCGGCAAAAGGCACCTTTCCCGTCATAATAATATTTTCTTTTAAGTCATCTAATTGTTGTCGAACCCAGGCTTCATCTTCTCCATAGCCGACTATATAAATCACAATATCTTTTTTCTGCGCGACCAATTGTCGGCAAATAGTAGCCATTGCCTTACTGCCTTTAAGGTTTTCAATTCTGCCGGTAAAGACAACGTCAATATCTTTTACAGTATCTGATGACGGAGTGAACTGGTTTAAATCGACACCATTAGGAATAATATCAATAGATTTATTGTATCCGTAGGCATCCATTTGTTGACGGCCAAATTCAGTTAAAGTGATGGCTTTTGAGGAATTTTTATAGATTCGTGATTCCATCCACATCTTTATTTTTAAAGATAGCCAGTTAATTTCACTGTCATAAAATTTATCTGGGTAAAAATGTCCGGAGAAACCCAGGTAGGTTGAATGCACGGTTAACACAACTGGAATAGATCTTGGCAAAAATAATGCCGGAATTAAAGGCGGGAAATGTAAGTTAATCCACTGAATTTTACCTTCTTTATATAATTCAATAAGCAGTTTTCGAGCTTGTAACCCCCACGTAAAAAGATTGATTCGGCTGGAGCTAAACCCTATATGAATGATTTCAACGCCTGGATAACTACGGGCGACTTGATGCTCATCCCCGGTTATAAGGTAGATGTTCGGGTGATCTTGGGGTAAGTTGGAAAGAAATGAATCCAAATAGCGGGCAATACCACCTACGCCATAGAATTGAGGGTAAACAATCGCAATCATGAGGGTACCATCGTATTATTTCGGAAATCGAAAAATGAAAATATGTGACATCTGTATTATGCTGATTGGCTATCACTTAGTATAGGCTCTAGCTCGCTAACAAGCCGCTCCCAAGTATAGCCAGCAATAATTTTCTGGCGGGCTGTATTCTCCATTTTAGTCATCATTTCTGGGGCATTTAACGTGCTGAAAACCGCATTAGCAAGCGCGGAAACATCACCGGGCTCTACTAATATGCCATTTTTACCTGTCTCCAAAATCTCTGGTATGCCGCCAACGGCAGAGCTTATAAGACAGGTGCCAGATGCCATGGCTTCAAGCACTACCAGTGGGCAAGGATCTTGCCATGTTGAAGGTAACACAATTAAATCTACAGCAGAATACAGGTACTTGAGCTTTTCATGGGGTAAGAACCCGGTGAAAATGATGGCTTCATTAACAGGCTCTGCTAAGGTGACCAATTCTTGTTCATAAGCTGTTTTGGCCGCTCCCCCAAAGAAAGACGAACCAGTAATAATGAGCTGAACATCTGGCATTTGCTGATGAATGCTGCGGAAGGCTTCAATTAATATATGTACGCCTTTGACAGGCGTTAAGCGTCCGACGTAAAGCAGATAGCGTTTGTTTGAATCCAAATGCACAACACCGTTTAATTGGCGCAAGGCCTCTTCACCATAAGGTTTAAAGACTTGCGGATCTGTGGAATTAAATAGCACCTGGAAACGCGCTGCATATTCTGGGAAATGCGTTACGGCTTGTCTACGGATATAGTCGCTGACACACAGTACCGTATCGGCTTTAGCTAATGCCCGACGATAAAAGGGGCGGAACAGGTAAGTGGACAGATGATCGTTGTGCATGTGCAAAACAATTTTCTGACCAGTGCGCTTTTGAAGAAACAATAAAATATTAGGTTCATTGTGTAAATACACGACATCAAAATTGCGCACAATAGCAGCTACGCGCTGCCCATACGAGTAAACGTTTTGAATTTTTGCGATATAGCGAAGTGGGTTTTTCCAGGTGACTTGTTCTTTAAGGCGGTGAAAAAAGCGTTCTATAGGTGTCCAGGGTATGCCGATATATTCAATGTCATTGTGTCCTGCAATGCCCGCAGGGCGTGAAATGACCGCTAGCTTACGATTTTTTGCTACCAGTCTTATGCTGGCCTCATCAACCCAATGCTCAACTGCACCTCCTTGCACGGGGGGCACGGGCAGCAGCTCAGGAACAACAATTGCAATAGATTCCATTATTTTTTCTCCCTGATAATTGTAGATAATTTTAAAGAGCTAATTGGCCTTTAATCATCTTCCGCGCTAAGATTTTAATTGAATAGTAGATTCATAAGCGAGTAAGGTTTGATCGGCGATAGCACCCCATGAAAGTTCGCCATATTTAAGGTTTAGCGCGCCATTGGCTAACGTCTGCCACAGAGTGTCATCTTTAATAATGCTTTCAAGTGCATGGGTTAGGTTTTCAGTATCGCAAGGCGGGGTAAGTAAGCCGTTGACGCCTTCTCGGACCAGTTCTGGTATTGATCCTACCGCAGAGGCGACTACGGGTCGACCAAAGCCCAGCGCTAATGCTGCGACACCACTTTGAGTGCCGTCTGTGTAGGGTAATACGGTAATAAGACTGTTAAGAAATAATTCGGGTATGTTTTCGGCAGCAATGTATTTATCAATAATTTCAAAGCAACCGGCATCCATCATGGCTTGTCGTTGAGTTTCTAGATCAGAGCCGGTTCCCGCAACAACACCGATAACAGGATAGCCTTTCTGGTGTAAAGCAATGACAGCAGCGACAAAAGAACTAAGTCCTTTATAGGCGTGTATACGGCCAAAAAAAAGTAATCGGTAGCCTTGCGGTCGTATAGCGATAGTGCCAGAAAAACCTGCGCCCAAAGGGCCGTGAGCAATTGACCATACGTTATCCTTGAAATGAGGGTACATACTGTTTAATTCTTTGGCAATAATATTACCATGCGTAATGGCTACATCTGCACTGCGCCGCAAAATCGGCCTATAAAATGTAAAGCGAGAGAGTTTACTGTCGCTACCTGAATGAAGTTTTGGGTCGTGTATAGTTAAAACAATCGGCCATTTTAACAAAAAGGGCAGGCTCAAAACCAATTCGTCGCGCGGATCTTCTTGGCAATGGATCACATCAGGGCAAAACTGCTTGATCGCTTTAACGAGACGATTAATGTTTTTAATAACTGACGGTGCTGACGTTGGCCTTGCCAAAACAATGATTTCTAAGCTTGGTTTATTTATTTCCTGCCGCCAGTTTGCGCCTAGTTCATTATCGGCATTGTCTTGGTATAAGATTAACAAAACAGTGATTTTTTCAGCTAAGGCTAATGCCAAATTTACCGAATATTCGGCAAAGTGAAATGAAATAATCACTGCACGGCGTCTTTCTAACATAATGAATCCCTACTTAAAATTGACAATCCGATGGCGTTTGTATTTACGAGGCTTATCTTATAAAAAATATAAGTCATTTTGTTTACAGGCAGTATTTTTATTGCTTGCTGATATGAGTCAGAAATTTTGACATTTAAGGTGAAGCAAGTACATAATCTGCCCATTGCGACTGATTTTATTTGTAAGATAAATTTACGTGCAATAGCGCAAGTTCAGCCCAAGTGAAAAGTGTTTTCAGTTGTTATTCTAGCCTGCAAACTAAGTGGCGACTAGTTTTTTTAGCTGATTTGATTCAGGTTTTAAAATACATCCCTCGGCACTGTAAAAATATATTTACTGTTTAGTCTTTGAATTAAATGGGCATTGTTTATTTTGGCTGGGTTTGTTTTATTAAATCATTAAGTTAAATGAAATTAATTACTTAAAGTTCAGCCCACTAAAGCAAGTGCTGATTAAAAATATTAGGCTTATATTTTTCGAGTTACTCACTATAATTTATAATTTTTGAAGATAGTGCGGTTTATAAAAATAAATGCATAAAGCGACAATATTATACTTTTTTAAGCGATTAAGTAATTTTTTTGCGAGTAATGTAAAAATATTGGGTTGTTCTAAAGTGGGTTATTAGCTAAGGCCAGTAATGTGCTCAGCACAGTATGCTTGTGCTGTCGTTTTTTTTGTCTTATCTCAAATAGAGCGATTGAGCGTAAGCAAATACCAGCTAGTCTAAGTTCAAAAATTTATTTTTACTGTTAGCAAAGCTATTGAAAGTAGGTATTTATACGGATTGCTATGCCAGAGTTTTTACTTGAGTATAAATTTAGTAAAGGTTTGATAGGCTGGGTTAAGCAGAGCCATCTTTTCTTTTAATCACCTCGGTTAGTAAAAGGTGGAAATGGTTTCTTACTCTATTTTAGTCGTATTATTTTTACAGTTATAAGTCAACCCAGCAAATAAATCATGCTATTTTATTATGGAATTGATAATTATCAACAGGTTAAAAATTTCGGCACAATATTTGCTTTAGATTTAAATAGGATCGATTAAAGAAGGTAAGTGGGAGAGTTTTTTAAATTCAATCTGATAGCAAAAAAGCTTAAAACCATTCTTTAGAATATTAATGAGTAATTTAACCAAACCCTACAGGGATGATAATTTAGTATATGAAGATTAATGAGCGACCTCTACTATTCGTCATAGGGCAAATTCTAAATCCTTTAGTTGCCGTTGAAACTTTAATACTAATAGCGCAGTATTACGAATTTCCTTTTGAGGGGCAGCTATTTATCTTGGCTATTTTTGCTTTTTTAGTGGTTGCCAAGCTACTCGACACTGTCGATTTAACATCCAGTATAAAAACATTTTGGGCGCACACCGTCGGTGCCATATTTTTACGCTGGTTTGTGGTTATAACCTTGATGTCTTTAATGGGATATTTTTCAAGAATTCTGGGTGAATCTTCCCGCGTACTTTTAGTTACCTGGTTTATTATTACGCCTTTCGCCATTGTATTGGCTCAATTATCAGCGCGTTATTTATTAGATCGACTAGTCATATCAGAAGAAAATTTGAATAATGCTGTGATTGTCAGCGTCAATGATCTGAGTTTGCGACTGGCAACACGCTTTGCAGAACATCCCGTGTACGGTATTTATTGTTGGGGTTTTTTTGATGACCGCGATCCTAATCGATTACATGCTGATACAGAAATGCCGATAGGTAAGCTGTTAGGAAAATTGTCCGAAGTGGCTGCCTTTGTAAAGACTAATCAAATTAATCATGTTTATATTGCAGCGCCAATGACTGATCAGCCACGCATCATGTTTTTGCTGGATGAATTGCGTGATACCACTGTTTCTATCTACTTTGTCCCTGATGTTTTTTTATATGATTTGATACAGGCGAACATCAGTGCCATACATGAAATTCCTATTGTTGCTGTGTGTGAAACGCCATTTGCCGGCATTAATGGTTTCGTTAAAAGAGTCAGTGATGTAATTTTATCGGTGTTAATCTTAATTTTGATTAGTCCGTTGTTGCTGCTTATTTCGCTAGGGGTTAAACTGGACTCGCCAGGGCCTGTGATTTTTAAACAGCACCGCTATGGCTTGGATGGTGAGGAAATAGTGGTTTATAAGTTTCGTAGCATGACGGTGAGCGAAAACGGCGACTCAGTTATACAGGCTACCCGAAATGACTCAAGAATCACATCCTTTGGTGCTTTTTTAAGAAAAACATCGCTCGATGAGTTGCCGCAATTTATTAATGTCTTACAGGGGCGGATGAGCATTGTAGGGCCTAGGCCTCATGCTGTCGCGCACAACGAATTGTATAGAAAACAAATCAAGGGATATATGATTCGTCACAAAGTAAAGCCTGGCATTACAGGATGGGCACAAGTTAACGGGTATAGAGGCGAAACAGAATTACTTGAAAAAATGGAAGCTCGAATTGATTGTGATCTCGATTACCTAAGAAACTGGTCTTTACCCTTCGATTTTTATATTATTTTTATGACGATTGTTGTGGTTATTAAAGATCGAAATGCCTATTAGTTTTATTGATAACTTAGCGGGGAGCAAATAATGAATTTTACGCAAAAATCATTTGCGATATTTTTAGCAGTGTTTATTTTGATGGCGATGCACGTCAAAATGGCTTTTGCTGATTATGTTATTGGGGCTGATGATGCGCTGCGCATTGCGGTTTATGGCTACGAAGACTTAAAAACTGAAACCCGCGTTTCAACGGATGGGCGAATTAGCTTTCCGTTGGTTGGCGAAGTTTCTGTTGCAGGAAAAACCACTTTCGAAGTTGAGCACGAATTAGCGAGTATGCTAAAAAGCGGGGGGTTTATTCTTGATCCACAAGTAACGGTAGCGGTTACAGAGTTTAAAAGTCAGCAGGTATCCGTACTGGGTCAGGTTCATAAACCGGGGCGCTACGGATTGGAGGCGGCTAATACTTTAGTGGATGTTATTGCCATGGCCGGAGGGATAACGGATTTAGGGGATGAGAAAGCTGTGGTTGCGCACCGCAATGCGGGTTCAATTACCAAGCAAGAAATCAATTTACGCGAAATATTGGAATCCACCAAAAAAACTGACTTATTGCCTGTGCAGCAAGGCGATATTATTTACATTCCTAAAGCGCCCATGTTTTATATCTACGGCGAGGTGCAACGTTCTGGTAGCTATCGTATAGAGCCCAAGTTAACCGTAGCGCAAGCGATATCATTAGGTGGCGGATTAACGACCCGTGGTACAGAGCGTGACATTATTATCAAGCGCAGCACTGAAAAAGTCGGTATACAAAACATAGAGGTTAAATTGACTGACTTAGTGCAAAAAGACGATGTTATTGTTATTGACGAACGTTGGTTTTAATGAAAGGACGGTAGTATGAATTTTCAGCAAATTCTCATTATTCTGTTTTCTCGCAAGTATTTAATTATTTCGGTTTTATTATGTACGGTTGGGGCAATAACTGCCCTAAGCATAAGAATGCCCAAAGAATATGTGGCGACGACATCGTTGGTTGTTGATCAGTGGAATGTTGATCCGGTGTCAGGCGCGAGTATTCCTTCTCAGCTTGCGGATGCTTTTATGGGAACGCAGGTCGATATTATTACCAGCCATAATGTCGCCCTTAAAGTGGTTGATAGGCTCAAATTAACTGAAAATACACATTTGACTGCCGGTTTTGATGCTAATTATAAGGGTGATCTGCGTGATTGGATCGCTGATCATTTAGTTAAGCATCTGGAAGTATTGCCGTCTCGGGAAAGCAGTGTCATGCAGCTCAATTTTTCTGCTATTGATGCCAAATTATCGACCGACATCAGCAATGCTTTTGCGCAGGCCTATATTGAAACTAATATTGAGCTACGTGCACAGCCAGCCAGACTAAACGCCGACTGGTTTGATGAGCAAATGTCTTTTTTTCGGGAACGCCTCCAGCAAGCACAAGATAAGTTGTCTGATTATCAGCAGCAACATGGAATTGTGGTCATGAATGAGCGATTGGATCTGGAAAATGAGCGCTTAGCGGACATATCAAAACAATTGGTTGATAGCCAATCTCGTACTTATGAATTGTTATCTAGAAAAAATCAGCTAGCCTTATCTAAGAGAAAGCATCAATTTGAAAGCAAGACCGATAAGAGTGGGTCTTATGAATCCTTAGAAGAAGTGTTAAACAGCGCTTTTGTCCAAGGACTGAAAGGTGATCTGGCGCGTACTGAGTCTAAGTTTGCAGAAGTTTCTAAGCGTGTTGATAAGAACCATCCGCAATATAAACAAGCCTATGCGGAGATGACCAGTTTAAAAAATAAAATTGATTCGGAAATCAATACGGTGCTGGAGGGTATTAGTAATAACGCGACTACAGCGCAACAACGAGACGAGCGCTTACTTTACGCACTAACTGATCAAAAGGATAAGGTTTTACAGTTAAAGCAGCAACAAAATGAAATGGTAGTGCTGACCAGGGAAGTTGAGAATGCACAAAAGTTTTACGATAACGCCATGCAGCGTTCGGTGCAAACCCGTATGGAGAGTGAGGCCAGTCAGTCTAATATTGCTATTTTAAATCCTGCGTTAATACCGCAAGAACCTGCTAAACCAAAAGTTCTGCTTAATATTTTATTGTCGGTTTTTTTGGGGACATTATTAGGGGTTTGTGCGGCATTTTTAGTAGAGTTGCTGGATCGGCGTTTAAGATCGCCTATCGATATGGTGGAGCAATTGGGTGTGCCGGTGTTAGGAGTGCTGTCAGCTGCAAAAAAGACTAAATCGCCTTTTGTAAAGAAGCGAGCGGTGTTGTGAAGACGCTAACAATGGGGGGGTTGTTACTGGATGCCGGGAAAATTACCTTGGCGGGTGCGGAAAGAATATTGCGCTTACAGAAAGAAAGAAACATGTTATTCGGTGAGGCCGCTAAAGCATTAGGATTGATTACTGAAAAAGATATTCAACAGGCTCTCGCACAACAATTTGATTTTCCTTTTCTAGCCAACAATAAAACCGGTTTAAGTTTTGAGCTTATTGCGGCCTATAAGCCATTTTCCGCGCAAGTTGAAACTTTACGGGCAGTGCGCAGCCAGTTGATGTTGCGCTGGTTTGTAGATAACCGTAAGACGCTGGCGATTGTCAGCCCTATTAACAATGAGGGACGTAGTTTTCTTGCTGCTAATTTGGCTATTGTATTTTCGCAGCTGGGTGAGCGTACGTTGTTAATTGATGCTGATTTGCGTCAGCCACGCCAACACAAGTTGTTTAACCTTGAAGGTAAATTGGGATTGTCTAATCTTTTGGCGCAGCGTGTTGATCATTCAGTAATCAACCAAATTTCCGGATTTAGGGATTTATCGGTTTTATCGGCAGGTACTATACCACCCAATCCACTAGAGCTTATTAGTCGTGGCCTAGAGTCTTGTTTAGAACGGCTGTCTGCTGAATATGATGTGATTCTTCTGGATACGCCAGCGGGATCGCAAGGCTCTGATGCGCATATACTATCAGCTAAAGCGGGCGGGGCATTATTACTTGCACGACAGCATAAAACTCGGCTGCTAAAATTGGAAGCGATGAAAAATTTGCTAGAAAACTCTGGAACCGCTGTAATTGGAGCGATAATAAATGATTTTTAACGATATATTATTTATATTCTGTTAATAAAAATGTATAACATGGCAAAAATAATAACGATTTTGGAATTAACCAAATGAACAATGCCACAGCAATACAAAAATTCAGGAACAGCGCAGTGACAAGATGTTTAATTAAAAAACACCGCAAGGCTTTTGTGAGCAATATTAAATCGATCAATTCATTACAGCGTGTTGGTTATTCAGTAATTGTAGGGGGCATTTTTGCTGTCCTGAGCTCACCGACTTTTGCCGTAACTAAGTTAAATCAAACTTTTACGCCTTATGTTGGGACTAGCCATGCATATGATAGTAACCTGTTACGTGCGTCTGGCAATAATACTAATCCAGCCAATGGTAAAACTTTAAAAGACAGTTTTATCAATCAGATTCGAGCAGGTTTAAACGTCGATTGGCATTTAAGTCGGCAACAATTTATTGTTAATGCAGACGTGAATCAAAATTGGTTTACTGCTTTCGATGAGTTGGATTATTTTGGTCATGATGTGCTTGCGCAATGGAATTGGGTGATAGGCAGTAGGTTAAAAGGTGAGATTGGTTACAGACATGATAAATCTTTGGCAAGTTTTGCTCAGTTAAATGCGAATACACAGGGCGGTGTGCTTGATAATTTACAGACTGCACAGCTTTATTTTGCTAATGCTGAATACGAGATTTTGCCCAGCATTTTCTTGAAGTCCGGATTTTTGCGCAACGATTGGAATTATGGAAATGGTCGCGAAAACAGTAACCAAATTCAAAACAGTGGTGAATTCAGTGTGCAGTACCGTAATTTAAGCAAAACCACAATAGGTTTTCGTGCCGTAATTACCGATGGCAAATACCCTAATAGACCGGATAACGATCCTTCTGATAATGCTTTTTTTCGTACCAGTTATTATCTGGATGGAGAGTGGCGGCACAGTGATAAGCTGCGTTTGGATGGGTGGGTTGGCTATGTCCAGCAAGATTATGAGCACCAGAATGTTGCGCGCCCCCCAGATAAGGTTAATCTGGATTTTTCGGATGTAGTGGCACGCCTTGACATTAATTGGTTGCCCAGCGAAAAAACCACCCTGGTTTTTTCGGCATGGCGCGCAGTTGACCAAGCTTTTACATCCAATGCGACTTTTGTTTTGAGTACGGGTGTTAGAGTGAGGCCGATGTGGTTGCCAACAGCCAAAATACGTGTGGAAATGCCGATTTCTTATGAAAATCAAAGTTATTTAGGCGGGGATCCTAATAATACTGGTGTAGGCTCTGGTCAAAATACTAATTTCCAGCAAGTCGATGACATTGTTGACGTTGGCTTAAACCTTATTTATACCCCGTGGTTAAATACTGAATTATCCTTGAATGTTAAGCATGAAGATCGAAGCTCTAATGCGGATGCAGCGTCGAATTTTACCTATGATGCTCAAACGGTCGGCATTAACGCAAAAGTAGAGTTTTGATCGTTAAATTTGTCGAAATTCGTAGTTTGCCGCAGATATAGCCACATGGAACATTGCTAATAAATAATTATGCTTAATTTATTAATAAATATCAATTTAATAGTTATGTGCCGCATTTCTACTAAATGAAACAGGTTGATTTTAAAGTAAGTTTGAAAGTTGGCCTAACAGCACACGTACCAAAATGGGCGAAATCTGGTATTGCCGCCTTAGTAGAATTACACAACGTTGATCTTTTGCCGACTAATGACTCGTGTGAGCCTGATGTTATTTTGCATTATGGCAATTACACAGATGCGGCGTGTCAGCACTATGGTTACGGACGCTTGGGCTTTTGGTTTTTTCGATTTGCAGGTCTAGATGTTGATGCCATGTCAGCGGGGCGGCATTCTGCGGCAGCCGGATTACCTCTTGAAGTAAGTTTGTGGGCTCGCTTTCCAGATGGTAGTTGTCAGTGTTTATATCAATCATTTGGGCTTCTTGAGCCGTTCATCATAAAGCGTGGTGTCCACGATGCATTAGCAAAAGCGGCATTTTTCCCTGCCCGCGTTGTATCTTCATATTTTAAAACGATGGTGCTGCCTGTCTGCTCTGCACAATCGCTGCAAATTTCATCAACTACTTTTGTCGCCCGTTTTATGGAAGTAAAAGCGATAGCGCAAAAAATTGTACGTAAGTTGCTTTATAACGGGCAATGGTCTGTTGTTGCGGGTGTGGGAAACGACATGATTCCTCATCCCATAGGCCAATGGTTTTTAGTGCCCAAATCGGATTGCTTTTGGGCAGATCCATTTCCGTGGGAACATGAAGATCGGCAGTGGATCTTTTTAGAGGAATTGCCATTTTCTACGCAGCGTGGTTATTTGGTGGCGATTGAGTTATTTAAAGATGGCAGCCACAGCGATGCGCAGCCTGTGATGATAGCGGATACTCATCTTTCTTATCCCTTTTTGTTTAAATGGGATGGCGATTTATATATGGTGCCAGAATCGGGTGTAGCCAGAAATATTGTATTATGGAAGTGCGTATCGTTTCCAAATAAATGGCAGCAGGTGACGGAGTTACTCAGCGATATTCGCGCGGTTGATGCAACCTTAATTGAATATCAGGGCTATTGGTGGATGTTTGTCTCGGTGGCCAAAGAAGGCATTTGTATTCACGATGAGTTACATATCTATTTTTCCGACACACCCCTAGGAACCTGGCAGGCGCACCCTGAAAACCCAGTTAAATCAGACGCACGTAATGCAAGGCCTGCGGGCAATTTATTTATAGAAGAAGGCATTCTTTATCGACCAGCCCAAGATTGCAGTACGGAATATGGCAAAGCCGTTATTTTAAATCGTGTGGATCGTCTCAATAAACACAGTTTTTTAGAAACACCCATAGCGCGATTGGATGCAAGTTGGTACAAGGATTTTTTACGGGTACATACTTTGTCGAGATCTGAAAATCTTTGGGCTATAGATGGTTTTCGGTGGATAGCGCGATGGCGTAATCTTTTCTGAAAGATTAGGTTGCTGCATTCCAAAAGAGTACGTACAGGCAAGTATCTAATATTTAAGAAGCTGGGAGGACTGTATTGAATCTTATGATAGGTACTGATCCTTTGAGCCAGGGAGGGATTGCCTCGGTAGTTTCTGTTTTAGTCGATGAAGGTTTTTTGCAGAAACACACTATAAAATATATCACCTCGCATGTTGAAGGCGGCTCAGTTAAGAAACTAGTTTTGTTGGTAAAGTCTGTTTTTGATGTCTTCCGGATGTGTCTTTTTTATAAGCCGCGTGTTGTGCATGTTCACAGCGCGTCTGATGCCAGCTTTATCAGGAAGTCATTATTGCTTGCTGTGGCCAGGCTGTTTGATTGCAACACTATTTTTCACTTGCATGGCGCTGGATTTGAACAGTATGTGACGAAGGAATCATGCACACTCATGCAATGGTGGATACGTAGAACGCTTGAAAAAAGCACTAAAGTTATTGCATTATCTGAAGAGTGGGCTAATTTTCTCTGCAAGATTGCCCCTCGTGCGGATATTTATGTCCTGCCCAATTCAGTAAAACTTGAGCCTTTAAGTGATCATAACGAAGAAGAACAAGGCCGAATCCTGTTTTTGGGACGTGCTGAGCAGCGCAAGGGGATATTTGAATTGTTAGCCGCGATAGCGCAGCTTAAGTTATCTTATCCTGCTATTAAATTGGTAATCGCGGGTGACGGTGATCTTACCGCGGTGCAGCGCAAAGCTGAAGCGTTAGGTATCGTTGAAAATATTGAAATTCTGGGCTGGATAACAGCTGATCAAAAACAACAACAATTACAGCGTGCGTGTATTTTTACCTTGCCATCTTATGCAGAAGGTTTGCCAATGGCTATGTTAGAAACCATGTCGGCGGGTAAAGCGATTGTAGTTACCCCGGTGGGAGGCATTGCCAGTGTGGTTAAGGATCAGTTGAATGGCTTATTGGTTGCACCGGGTGATGTCGCCGCATTGGCAGCTGCTTTGGGTCGATTGCTAGGTGATAAATCGTTACGTGTGCAGCTGGGTGACAGCGCACGTAAAACGATAGCGGATCGTTATAACAGTGCTAGGGTGCTTGAGAAACTATCTCATCTTTATGATGAGCTCAGCGGTATTTACGTGCTGTAAATTTGGCGAGGCTGCATCTTATTCTCTGTAGCAGCAGGATAGTTTTTCTTTTATTACTTAGATTGCTCATGTATTCGTCAACTTTTTACCAACAAAGTCCTGTTGCTGTGCAAAATGCTATGGTTTCGGCGCGGAATTTCCTGGTGCGTAGTTTGCGTAACTCATCAAAATTTCGTTTAGAATCCAATGAAGTCGCGAGTACTCAGTGGTTAAATACGGATGACTTGGCACAGTTACAACTTAAGCGTTTACAGGCCATGGTGGGGCATGCGGCTTTGCATGTGCCGTATTATCGTGATTTATTCGCTACCGCAGGATTTTTACCCAAGCAATTAGTCTGTCTTGCTGATATGCAACGTATTCCGGTGTTGACTAAACAGGATATTTTGCATCAGGGCGAGTGTATGCTGGCCGAAAACCTGCGGGATTACCGTGTTGCCACCTCAACCAGTGGCACAACGGGCATGTCGCTTAAATTATGGCGGCACCTGCATTCTATTAATCGAGAAAATGCCTTTGTTTGGCGGCAATGTAATTGGGCTGGGGTAAAGCTGGGTGAGCGACGCATGTGGATGCGCGGTGATAAGATTGTACCGGTAAATAAAACAAAGCCGCCTTTTTGGCGTTATAACATCGCTGAAAACACGATAATGATGTCAGCTTATCATTTGTCAGAAGACAGTGTAGAAGCCTATGTACAAGCGCTGGAGAAATTTGATCCTGTTTTTGGCATGGCTTATTCAGCCCCGTTGGCATTTTTAGCACGTTATTTACTCAATGCGGGACGACGTTATCGCGGTAAATCGTTGCGCTGTTTTATAACTTCCAGCGAAACAGTAACTGATGAGCAACGCCAAGTAGTAAAAGAAGCCTTTGGTGTGCAAATTTTTGATTGGTACGGCTCGGCGGAACGTGTGAGTGCGATAGGAACCTGTGAACACGGTAATTATCATATTTTGAGCGATTATGGTTTTACCGAATTGATACCTCAAAACGATAGCACCTATACATTGGTCTGCACTGGCTTTGATAATTTTCTGATGCCGCTTATACGTTATCAGATGAGTGATAGCATTGCTCTGGCAGATTCAAGCTATGCTTGCCTTTGTGGGCGGCATTTTCCGGTGGTTGAGCGCTTGATAGGGCGCTCGGAAGATTATCTACTGATGCCGGATGGTCGGCAGGTATTTATGGTGGGCGGTATTATTGATGGGCTGGATAATATTCTGGAGTCACAAATAAGGCAGGATACGCCGGATGAGGTGAGAATTTTATTAGTGCCCGTACAAGGTAGCGTAGTGGATGAACAACAGGTTATCCTCCAAGCCCGACAGTTGCTGGGTGAGACGATACGTATTAAAGTGGAATGGCGTAACGATATTCCAAAAACCAGTAATGGCAAATTTCGCGCGGTTGTACGGTCTATTTAACAGCAGTTTGGCAAGCTGTTAAAAAAGGGCTGAGCTTTTTGAGTATCTGCGGTATCATCTCAAGCTGTTTTTTTAACCTTTATGACAAAATAAACTCATGACTCAAGATGAATCAAAACAAAAAGTTGCTCATGCGGCTTTAAAATACGTTAAAAATGTCGCTATTATTGGTGTGGGCACTGGCTCGACGGTTAATCACTTTATCAATTATTTGGCCGATATTAAAGCCGATATTGATGGTGCGGTATCCAGTTCAGAAGGCAGTACGGCGCTGTTAAAAAAACTGGGTATTCCGGTATACGATTTAAATGCGGTGGGCACGATTGAAGTGTATGTCGATGGTGCTGATGAAATCAATCCACTGAAACAGTTGGTTAAAGGCGGCGGCGGCGCATTAACACGGGAAAAAATTATTGCAGCGGCCAGTAAAACTTTTGTATGTATCGCCGATGGCTCCAAATGCGTTGATGTGTTGGGCGCATTCCCCTTGCCTGTTGAAGTGGTGCCGATGGCCAGAAGCTTTGTAGCCAGAGAACTGGTTAAGCTTGGCGGCCAACCGGTGTGGCGCGAAAATTTTATTACCGATAACCACAACCATATTCTGGATGTCCATAATCTTAATATTATGGAACCCATCAAATGGGAACAAACGATCAATAATATTACCGGTGTTGTTGCCGTGGGTATTTTTGCTATGCGACCTGCGGATGTGGTGTTAGTCAGCCGAGGTGATGAGATCATTACCTTATAACAGCATTGTAAAAACGGCTATCTACTTACAGCGTTTTCAGTAACAGTTGGTTATATTCGATGGAGTGCAAACCTAGGTTTGTACTCCGCCGTAAAAATTAACATTATTAACCATATATGAAAACGCTGTAAGTTGGGCAATAAGACTAATTCTTGAATAGTACTCTGTCTTAAGCAGATAGACGCGGTATCGATAAATGACTATTGGGTATTAAGTGGTTTTATTTTTTCGATGACTGGCTTTAGTGCTATGGGTAAAAACCGGTTCATCGTGTGAACCGGTTTTATGGTAACGCACCGTCAGCACCCATATCAGTGATACAAATTCCGGTTGGTTGAAATTCGGTGGGCCAGAAATAACCAGATGAAAGCGCTGTGCGCCAATCATGATCGGCCAAAAACCAATTTTGCTATTGCCGGTAACATCAATCACTGCCCAGGCATTGCTAGCAAGGCCTAAGTTCTTAATCAACACACCTGATCTACGATTGTAAACCACTGCAATTTCAGCACTTAATGCTGATAACTCTTCGGCAACTTCATGCGGAAAACCGTTGCTGGCCAAATAAAAGCCTTGATTGTCGGCCAGCAATGCTTTGCCTGTTTGTGACAGCTTAAGCAATAAGCCCGGTAACAATTTTTCCAAAGGCTCTTGTGGAAAATGTAAGGGTTGATTAATGCCCTGAACCCAGCCCAGGCGTTGGCAGTGGTATAACAAATCCAGACAAGATTCTTCCGTGTCCATGTTCATTAACTGCTTAATATTAGCTATGTTTAATAAAGGTGTTTGTTGTTGCTGCAATAAGGTACATAAAAATTGCCTTGATTTATCCGTGTCATTGGAGGCAATGGCATAATAGGCGCCAGCAGGCGTGGGATACAGGTAGAGGCCGTCCTCCAGTTTATAACTAGCCATAATTTATTCCGTTTTTGAGCTGGGATCTATGGAGTACATCAGTGATTGCACTAGTAACGAGACATCTTTTTTAACGCGCGCATCAACGCTAAATACCGGTGGATTTAAGTTTAAGGTTTTTAATTGCGTACAATAATCAGCAATGGAAAAGCGGTTATCCAGATCCATTTGGGTTACGCCAATAGCAACACCGGTATCATCAATAAAGGTGCGAAATGAATCCAGAAAAAAGCGCATATCTTTAAACGGGTCAGGACGTGTTGTGTCGATTAAAAGAATCAGGCCAATGCCGCCGGTTTTCAAAATATCCCACATAAAATCAAAACGCTCTTGTCCGGGCGTACCGTAAAGATGGATTTTTTCACCCCCTTCTACCTGAATCTGGCCATAATCCAGCGCTACCGTGGTGGTGGCTTTGCGTACTTTAGTCATATCACTGGCGGCAACGTCGGTGCTAATGGGTAGCATGTCGCTGATGGCAGCGATAGCCGTTGTTTTTCCCGAACCTACTGGGCCTGTAAAAATTATTTTATACATGGAGCATGTATCATCCGTAGTTGTGTGTTACAGCGTGGGGGCTTGTTTGGGTGTAATGCATCCATGTCGATGTTGTCATTATAAAAAACGCATGTTGCAAAAATGGTTGAATCTGCCACAAAAAATTTGGCGCTTACGCTATCGCCCTAATAGCTTATTAAGAATTTTAGACAAAATACTTTTTTGTGCATTTGTTTTTTTCCGAACTGCCGGTGGCACTACTTCATCAATAGTGAGTCGTGGTATTTGACGGATTAAACCCAGTGAATTGGCGGCACTGACAAACACCGAAACATAACGTAATTCTATATTAAGTGCATTGGCAACGCCGATCATGGTGTCCGGACCTTCTTTTATAAGCAGCGCCGCTATGCGTAAAGCGTGGGGCGTAACGATGTTACGCGTAAAGTTGGGCCATCTTTTTAATAGAATAGGGCTGTTTATGTCTATGGATTGAGGGTAGCGCCCTCGTGAACTCCAAAGGCTGAGCTTCCAGAGAAAGGCATCCATGTCTTGCTTTTTTTCTGGCGGCACAGTGGATTCATCCAGATCATTGGGATCAAGAGGGATTACCGTGACCGTTTTGCTATTAATTTCAATATCAGATACGGCTTTAAGGAGTTTATCATCGGCATCCCACCAAATTTGATTGCTTTCTGGCAATATTATAAGCGGGTTCCAACCTAAAGTAATTTGTAAAATATTTTTTTCGGTAATAGCTTGGTTAAAGACACGTTGTATATAACCTTGATAATATTTCTCAGGATCGTAAGTTGCTGTACGTTGCTTTGCCGGATCGTCGAGATCAATATCAACCACCGTGCCAATGAACTCAGAAAACTCATCTTCTTCTATTTGCAGTGACAGATGTTCTTTGATTGCTGTTGTGGTTAGCGCGTTTTCAGTGGGGTCTTGTGTTTGTTCAGAAGGACTGAGGTTTTCTGGTGCAAGTTTAGAATGATCGACGATATTTTCAATGGGCTGTGGTTTTGCTTGCGATGTGGTATCGGCTGGTGTTTGAGGTGTCGAGATGGATATTATGGGTATTATGGGTATACCATTATTTTGAACTAATGGGGCAGTTTCTGGAACTTTGGGTGCAGTAAAACGCGGCCTGTGAATAGGCCGGGCGCGTTTTTTACCTTCGCTGATATCTTTTGCCCAGTCCAGTGCTTCAAACATTGGGTCGGCGGAGATGGGCTTGTCCAGATACATGATCTTGTCATGGTTGATACGGTCATGCACCTGGGATGACAGGACAATAATGGCGCGCATTTTGCCTTGCTCAAGACTTTGTTCCAACAACTGTTTTGAATGCTCAAAACGGGTATCTATTATGGCTACGTTAGCATTGCCTTCATCAACCACGATAGCATGGCCTTCGCATGGGCCTTTAAAAAACATAGACATAATCTTGCACGAGCGCTCATCCATGCCAAGGAGAGCAATCTGCAATTGGGTTTTCTGTTGCTTTGTTGGTCTCATTAAAATGGCGAATATCGCCCCTCACAAGTATAAATAAGGTGAAAAATACAGATACCTATATCAATTGCAGTGAGCCAATTAATATGTTCTTGTTAGGCAAAGCCGCAAAGTTTTGTAACACTCACGAGCAATTGCTAGTGTAAAAATAACAAGCAACTATCACGCCGAATTTTGTAAAAACAGGGTGTTTCGTCTTAACTATTTGAATTTAATCTATTATTTCTCTATCATCTTTTGGAGTAAGAGTGATGCCATGTCATGCTGTGGCCATAATTGTAAAGTATACAAGACAGATTGTGTCACTTTATAGCCATCGCTGTCGGTGTTGTTTGCTGTGTATTTAATTATAGGTGTCTAAACGGCTTTTCAGCACAATAAATATAGTGCGTTGCAAGCGTGATGCTCTCATCTTCTGAAGTAAAAAGTAGGGATGAGGGGAATAATAGCAAGGATTTGCATTGCCTCATCTTAGCTTTCTCTTTGTAGAGAAGTCGCAGTAGACGTATTTTTTAGATAATACACGTTTAAAATCAAGATAACTTGTTAAGCATTTTCGCATAACTAAGTGAGTTTAAACAATATTCGTAGTATGTCTTTAAAACAAGAAAACCGACACATAACAAGGTGTCGGTTTTGGTGTGAGATTTTGGCGCTTGTTGACCTGTTATTGCCTATTAAGTCAATACAGATGCCAGTTTAGCCGGCTACCTTAGGCAGTTTAAATACACCTACCGAGGCGACCAGTTCTTTTGATAATTCCACCAGACGGTCAGTTTCAATACCTTGAGCTTGTAATTGATCGTAGTTTTGTGTGGAGCTTTTTTGAATAAGCTGCGCTCTTTCTACCAAGCGTAAAGAGGTTTCTGATTGCGCAGTTGAGCTTTTGGCAATACGGTTTACCAGCTGTGCCAGAGTCGCTGTGGTATCACGGGTTTCGCGCATTTCTTCACCGGCTTTTTGGGCGAGATCAGTACCCCGTACCACCTGACTGATCGCATCGTTCATGGTGGTTACCGTATCAGCGGTTTCAACCTGAATATTGTTAACCAATCCAGAAATTTTGGATGTCGCATCACGGGAGTTTTCCGCCAGTTTTTGTACTTCGTTAGCAATTACCGCAAAGCCACGACCTGCCTCACCGGCAGAAGCCGCGTGCATAGACGCATTCAGCGCCAGAATGTGTGTACGTTCAGCAATGTCGTTAATCAGGTTAACGATACCGCCAATTTCTTGTGAACGTTCACCCAAACGTTTAATCCGCTTTTCAGTTTCGCGGATGGTGTCACGAATAGTGGTAATGCCTTGCACGGTACTAAATACAGTTTCCTGCGCTTTATCAGTGTTTTGAATGGCTTTTTCAGCAGCCTGGTTACAGGCAAACGCCACCTTGGCAATATCTATCATGGCTTTTGATGCGTCGCTAAGTTCCTGAGCGGCTTGCTCTACTTCGCGTTTTTCATCAGAGGCTTCGCTAATAACCAGTGCGGATTGATTTTGTACTTGTCTCGATACATTCGAGACATCGCCAGCTATTTTTACAACCTTAATCAATACTTTGCCGGTTTCATCAGCAAGCATGTTTAACGCGTCTGATACTGGGCCGGTCACATCTTCTGCAACGGTTGCACGGGTGGTTAAATCTCTTTGCGCGAGCTTTGCCACGGTTTGCAGTAGATCGATAACTGAGTTATTGAGCTTATCGTTTTCATCCATAATTTTGGTGTTAATCAACTCACGTTGGTCAACCATCATGTCAAACTGACGACCTAATGCCCCGATTTCATCAAAACTTTGGATGTTGGCGCGCACTTTGGTGTCACCGCCTGCCATTTTATCCATTACACCTACCAGATAAGAAATGGGGCTGGTGATCGAGCTAGAAATAAACCGCGCAATCGTGGTGGCGATTAAAAATACCAAAGCCACAACTACCAGGGTAATAAAGAAGGTAGTGTATAACGCGGTACGTGTCGCTTTAATCTGGCGATCAAACTCTTTGCTGATGGAATCGATACCGCTGGTGATATAAGCAAATTGCTGATCAATGCCTTGATTATATTTGGCAAGATAATCTTGAGCAGGGTAGTTTACGGTTTTAGCGTTAATGATTTCAGCGCTGCTTAATGCGTTGGTCTGTTCCGCAGCAGCGATAGCTTCCTGGGTTTTTGGATAAATACGGGCTTTTAATTCAGGAAAGTTTTTAACTGAACGTTCAATATAGTTTTTGCTGACTTTAGCCAAATCGCCACTGCGTCCTGTAAAGGTAGATAGTAACAAGCGGTCTTGCTGAGCAATGCCGTCGGTACGGGCGGTATTGCTGGTTAATACAGTAGAACCAACATGGCGGGCTTGTGCCATACTTTCTGCAACGGCGGGCGTGTTTACCAGCACGGTTTGAATCAGGTAATAGGTTTCCGCGTCAGGATCCAAATCCATCGTAGAGCCGGAAAGTATTAAATCTTCAACAGAAAAAATTTGTTGTACCAATTGAGTTTGGGCATCCCAGGCTTTTTCCGGCGTTAAAGTTTTGGCCGCAATGCTAGCTGTTTGTTTGGTCCATTCATCTTTAAACGCACGCCAGGCTTCAACTAAGCCTGGATAATTAAAGTTGGTTGCCATTTTGTCAAATTTTACGATTTGTTCATCAACACGCGCTTTAGTTTGCTGGCGATCTGTTTCTGCTTTTGGGTCGCCGCTTAGGGCTGCAAAGGCTAGGTCACGGTGTTTTTGCACGTCATTAAGCACTTGCAGCGCATTACTGGCAGGTTGTAAGCCGACCTGTTCTGACGCTGTAATTTCGATGTGTTTTTCCTGGCCGCTGTAATACAGGTACAGCGGCATTAACACTGGAATGGTGGCCACAATGCAGAGTAGCAACAGCTTTTGTCCGAGCGTAAGCCCGGTAAACAGATTGGTATTGTCTTGTTTCATGAGTTTAGCGTCCTTTGGGTTTCAATATGAGTTCTGTTTATAGACTAATGCTTGCGCTTAAAATAAAGTGTTGGGTCAGGTTATTGGGTGGGTGATGTATCATGATTTTGTGTCCTAATGTTTGAGAATGTGTTCGTGTTGCGGTTCGGATGGCTAGTCTTATAGGTTAGGTTAATCGCTTTGTCTAAAGCATAGTCTCGTTATCGATAACTCAGCCTAGTACTCAGTCAATCTTACATTGTCGAGTAATATAAAATACTCCGTTCGTCCTGAGCTTGTCGAAGGACTTGTGGTTCATGGTTCGACAAGCTCACC
>NZ_JAYTLQ010000058.1:0-11176 GCF_043729335.1 Crenothrix sp.
ATTCCTGTAGTGGTAGGTGATCAAATCTGCTTGATAATGAAGGAGTTCGTGCCGCCCGGTGCGCCTTTTGGGGCCACCAACCTAGTGCTGGTCAAGGCCGATTTCGTGTTTACCGGTGCAGTGTCAGTCCCGACAGCCACTTACAGCCGACAAGATATGACCACTGTTTCTGATGCCGCCCTTGACTTGATAAAAAGGGTGCGTAATGTGACGCTGGATGGTACTGGCGCAGAGAACTGGCAGGTGAGCAACACGGCTAAGGCAGGCGAAACGCTGGAATACCAGATTACCTACACCAACAATGGTTCGAAACCGGTTAATGCCTTGGTAATTAACGATGCGACCCCGGCATACACTACCTTTGTATCAGCATCAGCGGGGTCATTGCTGCCGGCGAGTTTGTTAACATGCACGAAAACCACACCAAAGTCCAACGCAGTGTCATGTTCAACTGTTGAGACGCCGGTTGCTAGTGGTGCCGGTGCAATTGAATGGGCATTTACCGGCTCACTGGCCCCTAGTGCAAGTGGCGCCGTCACCTTTAAAGTAAAGCTCGATTAGCCTTAGTTCAATAGTTCACCCCTATTTTAAAATAGGGGTGAACACTTCAGGTATTAATTAAAAAATTTACTTATAAATAAAATAATTGTCTATTAAAAATGAAAGCCATCAAGATAATTCTGCACTTATTTTTCTGAAAGTACAGCTGACTTTTCCGATTTTTGTTTATTTAATAAGTAATCCAGCCAAAGATTGGATAATTTCTCCTGCACTGTATTTTGCCGTAATCTGGCATTCAAATGTTTAAAGTCTACCTTGTCCAAATCTTGGTCCTGGTTATAGCACGAGTATACAAAATACTCTTTACCGGTTTCTGCATCGACATGCTTGCACAAACACTGTGCACAAATGCCCTTCATCATACATTGCATAGGCGAGTTAATAGATCCTACCGCATGATGGGCTTTTTTCAGATACGGCTTAAGTACATTGTAACGGGCATCTTTTACCGCAGACATCATGCGATCAGAACCAATGACAATCAGATGGTCAACATCAGCGAGTGAAATCGGCTGTTCACCCAGTTGGCCTTGCGCATACGCTACCATGGCTTCCAGAATATTACCCACAAAGCTTTTATCTTGCGGACGTGTCGGATGAATAGCCACTGCGGCTGCGGTATTATCCACGGACCAGATAATAATATCGGACGCAGCTTCAATATCGTCGGTTTTAAAGACATCCTGATTGAATTTGTAACCTGCAAAATAAATCACCCGATTGCCTGCTGCCCGAAGCGCCTTACCAATAGAGAACAACACCGCATTACCCAAGCCGCCGCCGATCAACAACACGGTTTGTCCGGTTGGAATATCCGTAGGTGTCCCGGTAACGCCCATAATCACCAACGGATCACCGACATTCCAGGTAGCACACAGCCTTGATGATGAGCCCATTTCCAAAGCAATCAAGGAAATAGTGCCTTTTTCTTTATCGACTTCCGCACCGGTTAATGCCAAACCTTCGGCGGCTAATACCGTGCCTTCTTCAACCGGTGCAAACGCTTCAAAATTCTGCACACGGTAAAACTGGCCAGGATGGAATTTTTCTGCCGCTAACGGAGCCTTAACAATCACTTCAATAATCGTGGGTGTAAGGCGGTTAATCGCTACGATGGTTGCGGTGAAGGCAGCATCTAATCTGGCAAACAAGGCTTTTAAATCGGTATCGCGCTGCGATTGTTCGGCAGGGTTTAAATTAGCCAGCTCTTTTTCAAACAGTTTAACAACATAAGGATACCCATTTTTAGCACTGGCCATGGCTTTTACTACGTTGCCGGCATACACGGGATGATTATCACCATAAAAACTAATAAATTTGCCGTCTTTTTGGTACGAAGTTAACGGTGCAGGTTTACCCAGCTTTGGCGCAGTCTCATCGGCCATCGGCACCAGTTTAAAATCATCGCCAGACCATTCGGGCTCATAACGTTGGAAGAAATACTTGTCCATGGTAAACGTACCCGGGTATTCACTTTCATAAATCGTATTGGGCGAGGTTCCGGCAGCAATATATAAGCTACGCAAAGGCACGTGAACAATCTGCCCAGAATTATTCCAGCGACCGTCTTCCAGCACTATTTTTTCAAATTCCACTGCATTCAAATGGCCGTATTCATCCGCCAACGCGCTTTTTGGGCTCATGCCTTCTGCCAGTGCAATACCTTCTTGCAGGGCTTCGTGGATTTCCTCATGATTTTGCCGATAGGCTGGCGCGTCTTTCATGCCTTTGCGATAAAATAGCGTAACACCACCCCAAGATTCAACCAAAGGCTGAAAATTAGGTTTTACGTTGGCTGCTTGGGCGCGTTGGCGTTCTTGGCGAATTTCCCGGCCATGCGTCAAAAACTCATCCAGGATTAAAGTTTCTTCATCATCATAACGGTTGCGAACGCCGTGTTCACCATGAATAGTGCTGAGCACTTCATAGCGTGCCAATAGTTTTTCAACTTGCACTGGATAATAAGCCATTAATTCTGTTGCCGTATCAATCGCCGTTAAGCCACCGCCGATAACACCCGCAGGCAAACGTACCTGTAAATTTGCCAACGATGATGACTTGGCTGCACCGGTCAATTGTAAGGCCATCAGGAAATCAGAGGCTTTGCGTATGCCGCGCATGAGGTTGTTTTTTAGATCGATAATGGTGGGTTTACCGGCACCGGAAGCCAGACAGATATGGTCAAAACCCATAGACCAGGCATCGTCAATGGTTAACGTGCCACCAAAGCGTACACCGCCGTAAGCTCTAAAGGCTTGACGTCTTAACAAGGTTAAATAAATTACTTTCAGGAAGTTTTTATCCCAGCGCACGGTAATGCCGTATTCGGCCACGCCGCCAAAACCTGCCAAGGTGCGTTGGTCGAGTTCTTCATAAATATCATTAAAATCGGCAATCGGCTGGGGCAGGGTGGTGCTGTCTCCGGTTAAAGCGACCGGCAACGGTTCCAGTTTAAGTGCGTCAATACCCACCACACCAAAGCCTTCATTAAGTAAATAATGGCTCATGGTATAGCCCGCAGGCCCTAAACCGACCACCAGCGCATTTTTGCCGTTATAAGGCAACATGTGTGGCTGGTTGACATTGAGCGGATTCCAGCGCGTCAACAGGCTGTAAATTTCAAAACCGTAGGGCATGAATAACACGTCGGTCAACACATTGGTTTCAATTTGCGGAATATTAACCGGATCGGTTTTTTGGTAGATACAGCCTTTCATACAGTCATTGCAAATACGATGGCCGGTACCCGGGCACATCGGATTATCAACAATAATAATCGCCAACGCACCGATATTATCGCCACCGCGTTTAACCAGGTGCATTTCAGAAATCTTTTCATCCAAAGGACAACCGGTAGTAGTAACACCCAACGGATCAACTTTAAAAGTGTTGGTTTTTTTATTGCGCATACCCTTAGAGCAGGAATCGGTATCACGCTCGTGGCAATAAATACAATGGTCAACTTCCGACAGCGATTGCCGTTCATTAAAACGTGGATCGGTGAGTTTAAAGCCATCTCGGAAACGGCGGTGTTTTTGCTCGCCCATCCAGGCGGTAAATTCACCCCGATCAACGGTATCGTGTTCAACCAGATGTTCGAAATCGCGTTTTTCCGGAAACTTAAAGCTCAGCCATTTGCCTGTCAATTCATCATTATGTTTGGCAAGAAAGCTCCAGCGCTGTACAAGCGTCATTAAGCCATCGATAAATTCAGCAGGATCGGCTAAATCAATAAACACTTTAAATTCATTGGCAGCGATGCTATCGGCGGCCAGTTTGGCGCGTAGCATTTGGGCGACTTGATCGGCATTGTCGTAATCACTGGCTTTATTTTTAGCGATTAATTTATAGTGTGCGGACAATTCACCAATAACCGCACCTACAGCGGCAACCCGACGTTCTGGGTCTGCATCCTGATTAGCTTCTGGAAAACCCGCAGCCAATAACACGTCAAACTGTTTTTTTATACGCTCAACATCATCCCATTCAGTAATATCTTGGCCTTTAAAAACGAAATCCAATTTTTCAACTACCGTGCGTTTGTAGGCAAAAATGCTATTCATTTCTTTTTGTATCAGGTTTTTTTGAGTCTGATGTTGCTTATTAACATTAAATAAAGTCGCAACAAACTGGCCTACAAAAGGTGCCATACGCACCAAAAGATCGGAGATGATCTCAGGCCCCATATCAACACCTTTGGAGTCTCGATACGCCATAAAGCTTTGATATAGCTGTTCATCATGTTTATTGACAGACGCATCAAAGACAGCCAGTAATTTTTTCAGTTGTGCTGCATCGTAAAGATCAGCGTAGGTGAAATCTGGAATGCCCAGCGTAATAGTGTGTTGTGCCATAGGTTTTTACGTTTGATTAGATCGCGTTTTAACAGACGGCGAATGCCACCTGTATTAGAACTATAAAGTGATTTAGCCTGTTATTGTATGTAAATAAGGTCTTTTTTACTACTTGTAATGTCCGTTGTGTTAAGGAAAGTCGTCTATAATTCATTTATGACTATAACCTGAGTGCCGATTACACTGCTCTGCTGTTTTTTTACTTGACACAATAGGTAAAAAATTTTGAAGATAGAGTATAATTTCACAAAGATTTCATTCACACAGTCAGTTTTATCCCCCATAACTACAGCTATAAATGCCTTATTCAGGCATAAGCGGGGTTTTATTTACTTTAAGATAGCAAAACAATACACATGGGTGATTTCGATTCTTTGCAGCGCAAACAGTTGAATGAAGAAAAACCTCGTTATGATTCAATAAAAAAGCCGTTCATGCAAAAAGATAGAATCTCTATTGGCCACTATTTGACGATATATATCATCTTAGGATTGGTTATCGTTGTATTTATTGTGGTCAAACTGGTACGCGAAGAAGTCGCTACTTCTAAATACCAAGCGCGATATTTATCGGAAATTAGCCGGCAATTAAGTTTTACTCTTGATCCGGGGCCGAGTACCTCAATTCGTTATCCGGGTAATGGCCCTTATGATCTGCGCTTAGGCTATGCCAGTTTGCCTGAAATGGTGCAACGTTTGCAAAAATCCGGCTATAACATTGCGGCACAAGCTGCGCCTTCAGCAAAAATGACTGAACTCATGGATTTTGGTTTGTTTGCCATTTACCGTGAAAAAACCCAGGCTGGGCTTCGTATTACTGATCGCACGGACCAGCCGGTATTTTCTAACGTTTACCCTGCGCATGGCTACGCTGATTTTGCCGATATTCCGCCCGTTATTCTCGACACTCTCTTGTTCATTGAAAACCGTGAACTGCTGAGTGAAAAAAATGTAACCATCAATCCGGCTATCGAATGGGATCGCTTGGGTTTTGCAAGCTTGCAAATGATAGCTCATAAACTGGGTTTAAACGGCAACGTACCCGGCGGCAGCACTTTAGCGACACAAATAGAAAAATATCGCCACTCCCCAAATGGCTTTACCAATTCGCTGAGTGATAAATTTAAACAAATGAGCAGTGCTTCCATCCGCGCTTATTTGCTAGGCGCTAATACATTGGAAATGCGTAAAGAAATTGCCCATGCTTATTTAAATTCTATGCCACTGGCGGCAACACCTAAAGCTGGTGAAGTCCATGGCCTGGGCGATGGTTTGTCGGGTTGGTTTGGCGCGGATTTTTCTGAAGTTAATCGGTTATTGAGTCAGAATGCTATTAAATCGACTACCTCCGTTACTTCGCAGCAAGCACAGGCTTATCGGCAAGTGCTGAGTATTTTGTTGTCGCAACGCCGCCCCACCTATTTATTAGGACGCGGTTACAACGCGCTGCAAACGCTTGCGGACAGTTATTTACGGCTATTGGCCGCACAAAATGTTATTTCGCCAGCCCTTCGTGATGCGGCTTTAAATGTTAAAACTATTCGTCTGCCACGGACTGATAAAGCGCCTGGCCAGTTTATGGTTGAAAAAAAGACCCAGTCTGTCTTAAGGTCACGGTTGGCTAAATTGCTAGGCACGCGATCTAATTACGAGCTAGATCGGCTGGACTTGGTGGCTAAAACTACCCTGGATTATAAAGTTCAACAAGAAGTGACGGCGGCGTTGCGTTTGTTAAATGATCCAAAAGAAGCGATTAATGCGGGGCTTTTTGGTAAGCGTATGCTCAGTGGTAACATTGATTTATCGCCTATTGTCTACAGCCTTATGTTGTTTGAGCGTACTGATAAAGGCAATATGCTGCGCATTCAAACCGATAATTTTGATCAGCCACTTGATATTAACGAAGGTATTCGCATTGATTTAGGCTCTACCTCCAAGCTTAGAACGATGGTGCATTATCTGGAGCTACTTTCTGATCTGCACAAGCAATATAAAGATCGTTCGGTAGATCAACTTAAAAAATTGCAGTTTCATCCACGTGATTATTTATCGGCCTGGGTGGTAGCGCATCTTTTAGCGACGCCGCATATCAGCTTACAAGATTTACTCAATGAAGCACTGGAGCGTAAATATTCCGCCAGCCCTTACGAAGGCTTTTATACCGGTGGCGGGGTTCATCATTTCAATAACTTCAATAAATCAGATAACGGCAAAATTGTCACCGTACGCCATGCCTTGCGTGATTCGATAAACTTGGTCTTTATTCGCATGATGCGAGATATTACCTATCATCATATGTACAAACCTGGTGGCATGGCACTTTGGATAGATAACCCTGACGATCCGAAACAACAAGAATATTTGGAACGTTTTGCCGACCGCGAAGCACGGGTTTATTTACAGCGTTTTTATGTGAAATATCAAGGCAAAAGTCCTGCTGAAGCCTTAAAGCTGCTCAGTCAAAAAGTGCTGGCAAAACCTTCACGCCTGACCATGTTGTATCAAGCGATTTATCCTGATCATGATGTCAGTGAGCTTAATCAGTTTTTAAGCGAGCATGTGGCTAAAGCAGACATGAATAAGGAGGATATTTACGAGCTTTACGATAAATATTCACCCAGAAATTTTGATTTACAAGATCAAGGTTACATCGTCAAAATTCATCCTTTAGAGTTATGGCTAGTCAGTTATTTGGCCAAAAATCCGGGTGCAACTAAAGAAGACGTGATTGCAGCAAGTACGCGTGAACGCCTGGATGTTTATCGCTGGCTATTAAAAAGCAATAAAAAGCATGGCCAACAACGCCGCATCATGACTTTGCTGGAAGAAGAAGCGTTTAAAAAGGTTCATGCCGCCTGGAGACGTGTCGGCTATCCATTTGATCGCTTAACCGCTTCTTATGCAACGTCTATTGGTGCTTCTGGTGATAGGCCCGCCGCATTAGCTGAATTGATGGGTATTATACGCAACAATGGTGTCAAACAGCCCTCTGTTCGTTTTGAGAGCCTGCATTTTGCCAAAGATACGCCTTATGAAACGGTGATGAAAAAAGCTGCCGAAAAAGGTGAGCGTATTTTTCCTGCCGAAGTGGCTATCGCTGCCCGTAGCGCCTTGGCCGGTGTGGTTGAAGAAGGCACAGCATCACGGCTTAGAGGGGTTTATACCGATGCGAGTGGTAAAGCACTGGAAGTGGGTGGTAAAACGGGAACTGGCGATCATCGTAAGCAAGTATGGGGCGAACGAGGCCGCTTGATAGAATCCAAATTTATTAGTCGTGCGGCTGTGTTTACTTTTTTCCTGGGTGAGCATTTTTATGGCGTGATGACGGCTTACGTAGAAGGTCCAAATGCAGGTCAATATCACTTTACCAGTTCGGTGCCCGTACAGATCGTCAAATTTTTGAAGCCCGTACTGATGCCATTGATCAATAACACACCAGTAACTCAAATGGCCGTTAAGGTTAATCCACCTTTAATCGCTGTTGAACCTAAAGCGCCTGAAACTAACCTTGCACCTGCAAGTAACAAAACATCTATGGCGAAGCAGGATAAGACATTAAAGCATGCAAAGCCATTGAAAAAAATACTGCCGAAATCTGTAAAAACCGCAACGACAAAAACGCCTACGCAAAAAAAATCAGTAACGGGGAAAACCACCACGTCTAAGCCAATGCCTGTCGAAAAAGCGCCATTAGCCAAAATATCAAAAACGGTAACCGTCCCTAAAACAACCGTTAGCAAGCCAGTAGTCAAAGATTCGCCTAGCAATAAAATACCCAGTAGTAAAACATCAGGCAATAAAACACCGGCCATAAAAACGAAAACAAAAACCGTGACAGAAGTGGTTGATAAACCGCCTGTAGCGAAAAAACCAAAGCCGTCTACCAGCAACGTTGAAACTCAAGCGCCTCGTTGATAAGGCCTTGTACACTGTTATCTATCGACATTCCAATGACCGGTTTGATAAATAATCGGTGTTGGCAAGCTGCCTTGATAATTTGAGGTAGGCACTTCATCGGCAAGATGTGGCGCATTTAACCGATAGGTATGGGTCATTATTTGCGTTGATGAATAATGTGTCATCGGTAAATAATTAACATTCACCACAGGCCGAGTTAGAAACGCAACGGGCGTCGCTATAGTGGCGTTGTAGGTCGCAGCAGGCGCATAACTCACGACAACCGTAGGTGCTGGGGAAGGCGCTGGAGTGACAAACGAGGCATCTGATGTTGAGCCTCGATAAGTTAATTTTCTTGACAACTTAGCCCAATCAGCATTTAGACAAGCCACTGCGTCATTCATACTATTATGGACAGATTTACCTTGGGCATCTTTTGGGCTAAAAGCTGACAATTGGCTGGCCGGTATTTTTAGTTTGTCACACAGTGGGCTTGCCACGCTGGTTTGAGAAACGCCAAATGACACGATGAGTGCAGTCAATAATAAGTTGTGTTTCATAATAGCCGCTCCAAATAAACGTTAAATGCTTAACAATCTGGTGTTCGGGTATTGTGTCCCCGTGCTTTATCCAGTTATGTTGTATATAAAGGCTAAAGCATGATCTATGCCATTTATTTAATTTTATTTAAAACAATCAGTTAATGCGTGGCTCAACGTTTTCACGTAGGGATACCGACAACAATTGTCACTTACTGTAAATATTTGTGACCACTGTGCGCACGAAAAAAATCCCTGCTGCCTATCAAATATTTTTCCATTAAAAGAAAAATCCGATTTTTGCATTACAAAATTTATATCTTGGTAATGAGCGCGGATGGCGAATTGATGACTTAGCGATTTTTTTAAACTCCATCTACTGAGTAGCGATTACACATAAGGTATAATTACTAATATTAACGATATTGATTTTTAATTTTTACGGCGAAATATGAGCATCTCACTTTCTAATAGAGTCCAGGCAGTTAAACCTTCACCTACTTTAGCGATTACTGCCAGAGCGGCGCAAATGCGTGCAGCGGGTAAAGACATTGTGGGTCTTGGCGCAGGCGAACCTGATTTTGATACCCCCGATCACATTAAAGCCGCTGCCGTTAAGGCAATGGACAGTGGTTTCACTAAATATACAGCGGTTGATGGTACGGCCAGTTTAAAAAAAGCGGTTATTGATAAATACAAAAAAGATAACGGTTTGGACTATACGCCCAAGCAAATTCTGGTGTCATGCGGCGGTAAACAAAGCTCATTTAATCTGACACAAGCACTGCTTAATGCTGGCGATGAAGTAATTATCCCCGCGCCTTTTTGGGTGTCGTACCCTGATATGGTGTTGCTGGCTGATGGCGTACCGGTGATTATTGAAACCACTCAGGCACAGCGGTTTAAAATTTCGCCTGAACAGCTGCGTGCGGCCATTACCGATAAAACCCGGTTGATTTTTATCAACAGCCCGTCCAATCCATCGGGTATTGCTTACAGCCTGGACGAGCTTAAAGCTTTGGGTGATGTACTCAAAGACTTCCCCAACATCATCATTGCTACCGATGATATGTACGAACATATCCTGTGGCAACAAGGCACGTTTGTTAATATTTTAAATGCGCATCCTGATCTTTATGATCGTACGGTAGTAATGAATGGCGTATCTAAAGCGTATTCGATGACCGGCTGGCGGATTGGTTATGCGGCAGGCCCTGCGGATTTGATTGAAGCCATGTGTACTATTCAATCGCAAAGCACATCCAATCCTACATCTATCTCGCAATATGCGGCAGAAGCGGCTTTAACGGGGGATCAAAGTTTTATTGACCGCATGTGTGTGGAATTTAAGCAGCGCCATGATTATGTAGTCAGCGAGCTTAATAGCATTGATGGCGTAGAGTGCATTGAAACTGATGGGACTTTTTACGTGTTCCCCAATATTGAAAAGCTTATTGCAAGGCTTGATGGCATCAATGATGATCTGGATTTCTCGGAATATTTAATCGAAAAAGCCGGTGTTGCGTTGGTGCCTGGTTCAGCGTTTGGCAGTGCAGGTCATATTAGAATCTCCATTGCCACCAGTATGGAAAATCTGCAAAAAGCGATGGCTCGTATTAAAGCGGCTATTTAACACAAAAAGCATGTAAGGCTAACAAAGTCGGTGGAGCGGTCGCTGAATACGCGACCGCTCATTTAGATGCTTTGATCAATTGGGCATCTTTTTTAGCGCGGTGGCTGTAATAAAGTTTATACATTACCAATCCAATTGGTCGGAACATTCATCAAGCGAGGTATTTAAACCATCAATAATCGCTTGTTTAATATCTGGATTTTTTGACAGATAATCGGTATCAGTTTCTGTGTTGACTGCTTTTTTGAGAAACAGTACAAAATCAAGCACCTCTTTTTGTGAGGTTAGGGGCAATGCGTTAATTTCTTGATTAATTTTTTCTTGTAGGCTACTCATTATCAATTCTCCGCTACACAACACCGGTTTCCCAGTCTTCAAATTCACTGTAATCGCCTTGTTCAATTTGCGCCAAGCAGTGTTGTACATGTTGGTGTTCATCGGTTGATAACTCATCTTCATCTAATACACGGCAACGGTTTTCAGGCAAAAGCTTAATAAAATCTAAAATACCCCCTTCTTACTCTAAAACCGCTTAACTTTGGTTCGAGCTATAAAGTCAACCAATCTGCTCATTTGCAAATCTGTCATTGGTGAATCCCCTTGCCAATTGAGTTCGAATTCGCTCGGCTTTTTCGTTTAAGGACATTGTACAAGGTACTTGATATAGGCCGTTTCTCCGCACTTCGTGAATAA
>NZ_JAYTLQ010000059.1:0-40743 GCF_043729335.1 Crenothrix sp.
GAGCCTGTCGAAGGACTTGTAGTTCATGGTTCGACAAGCTCACCACGAACGGTTTTTTAAAATATCTGACTGACAAAATAAGATTGACTGAGTACTAGGGTTTGCTAGCCTATTCATCGCACTGCGGACTATACCACCGATTGCGTTTTGGAATACTACTTGTGTCTGTTAATGGCAGTATGAGCGCATTGTTTTTTGATATACCATTTTTAGGCGGAACCAATAATGTAGGCATGCATGAAATAAGCTGAACAACTGTAGGTGCGGAAAAATCTGCACCTCACCTACTTGATTACGTTATTTCATAGCAAATTTATAATGGGATTTTCCCGCGCGGTATGCCACGAATAGATGCAAAACTCACCAGTTTTTGGGCTTTTTCATCCCAAAGATTGAGCCACAGTGATTGGAAACTTTTACGCAAAGTGAGCGGTGTAACCCCATGTAATGTAGGGACTTCATTGTGACAGCGTTGCAAATTATAGTTGGGGATATTGGCTCTGACATGGTGTATATGGTGCAAGCCAATGTTACCGACTAGCCATTGCAATACAGCAGGTAATTTGTAGTATGAGCTACCTTCCAAGCCGGAACGGGTAAGATCCCAATCGTTACTGCGCGACCAATAAACATCTTCATACTGATGTTGAATATAAAATAGCCACATGCCGATACTGGCTGCTACTAGAATAGTGGGTAATTGAATCAGTAGATAGTTTTGAAAGCCCACGGTGAGGCTCATAACGATAATGAGGATAGCAATCGCGGCATTGGTAAAGATGACGCTGAAATTTTCACTTTTTTTAGCCCCCGGACTTGGAAACCGATGCACTATTAAAAAAAGAACCATGGGCGTAATGCTAAAAAGGATTAACGGGTTACGAAAGATTCGGTAGGCTAAGCGTTTAAATACGGGGGCGGATAAATATTCATCTACAGTCAATGTCCAAACGTCACCTACACCACGATTGTCTAAATCTCCAGACTTGGCGTGATGAATGACATGGGTGCGCTTCCAGTCCTCGAAAGGCGTAAACGTCAATATGCCGGCTATGTAACCGAATAATCGATTTGCTGTGCGGCCAGGGAAAAATGCACTGTGACAGCAATCGTGAAAAAGTACAAATAAGCGCACTAAAAAACCGGCTGCTGCCACCGATAACAATAAGGTTATCCACACAGAAAAACCTTGCACTACGCTGTAAATCATTAATGCCCATAGGCCAATATAAGGGATAAACGTATTAGTTATTTGATATAAAGCTTTTCGATGGTCTGGTTTTGCGTACAGGGATAACGTCTGGATCAGTTCTTTACGATTAGGGGCGATGTTTTTGGCGCTTGCTGGTGCTGGTTCTGGATTGTTTAATGTCTGTGGCATACGAAAAAAAGAAGTGAAGTATAAAAGATGACTGGGCTTTTCATGAGGCAATAGCTATCAAAATGGGACAGTGACAGCAAAATTCTCAGGCCGTTATAAAAATACAATTAAGAACAGTCCTATTTAAAGCGAACAAAAACCGAAAACGGTTGTGGAATAAAGTAGTTGGCGGGAAATAAAAGGCGGGATAAATTTCAGGCGATATACTTAGACTATATTTTGACTTATTTACTGTTAATAATAAATAAATAAGTTTTCTGCTGTATTTGTCTTTGATAAACGCTATTCAGTTCAAGTTTTGTGAAGAAAAAATTATTCCTCACGATTAAAGGTAAATTAACGGTCTGTTTTTTAAAAACACACCGTTAATTTGACCCTAATGGACTACGAATACTGCAAAAAGCAGTTTAATTTTTTGTCCTGGAAAGTGTTGGCACGCCAATGATCTGGCAATATTAAAAACAATACGAGCTTCATGATTAACTTTGCATCAATCAGCAGTTAAGGCTCTTCAGCAATGGCTTGTTCCAAATAGTCGATACTTTTTTTGAAGTCCTTGTCATCGTCTGCGTATTCATGTGCAATGCGCTGGAATTCTTCATGGAGTTCATAAAATGCATCTACCATATCAGGGTCAAACTGTGTACCCGTGCCGTCTACAATAATTTTTACCGCTTGTTCATGAGGCACTGGAAGTTTATACACCCGTCGGCTTATCAACGCATCATAAACGTCTGCTATGGCCATAATGCGTGCTGATACAGGAATATCGTCTCCCGCAATACCCTCAGGATATCCAGTCCCATCCCATCTTTCGTGGTGGCTATAAGTGATTTCCTTGGCATATTTTAAAAAAGGCACTTCTTTTCCTAGTTCATGCTCAGCCTGAAGAATAACGTTCCGACCCAAATAGGTGTGGCTTTTTATAATTTCAAATTCTTCCGGCGTTAAGCGCCCTGGTTTAAGGAGAATCCGCTCAGGAATTCCCACATTGCCAATATCGTGTAAGGGCGCCGTCTTAAACAACCATTCAATAACAGTATCATTGTCGAGATAATGCGTGAAGCGCGGATGAAAGCGTAATTTTTCTGCCAGAATTTTGACATACTGTTCGGTGCGGCGAATATGATTTCCGGTAACGTAATTTCTGGTTTCTGACAAATAAGCCATGGCATGAATAGTGGCATTTTTAGTGACCTTCATTTCTACATCATGTTTTGATTTTTGATTCTCAAGGCAAGTGTTGCTCTGCGTTTGCAAAGAAGCTTTCATAGCCTTCATTTCTAGGTGTGTCTTAACACGTGCCAAAAGAATAGGCGGGCTGATTGGCTTGGCAATATAATCTACAGCGCCTATTTGTAAGCCATAGGCTTCATCTATAATGGCATCTTTTTCTGTTAGGAAAAGGACTGGAATATCTTGAGTACTCGGGTTTGCCTTTAATTGTTTACAAATTTCAAAGCCATCTATTTTCTGTATCTTGATGTTTAGCAGAATAATATCGGGTGGCGAATCAGAATACGCTATCTTTAATGCATTTTTGCCATCGTTGGCAACCTTGACAAGCTTGCAGAGTCCTTGCAACAAGTCACTTATTAATGCGGGATTGATTGGATCATTGTCTATTACAAGAATCCTTGCCTTGTGAATATCCACCATATTATTTTTTTTACCTCTGAAAGTTAAATGTAAATGAGTCGAAGAGCAATATTTTGTAAATGACCAATGGTTCTTACCATCTTCATGTGGGCAGGTCACATTGTTCATGTTGCTTTTTATGATTTTAAGTCCTATTGTATTTTCTGCTGCGTCCCCAGAGAGTTATAGCTAAAATCTGTATAGGGTTCTTCTAAATGCCTAACAGCCATCCTAAGTCCCAATTTAAAAATATTACACTGTAATTCAATTAGTTATAAAATAACACCTTTTCGGTAAAAAATTATATAGTTGAATTAAAAGGTATTTTTTCTCAATTGAAAGTTGTCGCTAACCTCAAAATGGTTTCCGTGGAGCCATTAATACGCGATAGTAAAGTATAGCCAACTCTCAGCATTTGTTTGAAATTGCCAATTAACTACTCTCATCGCTGGTGCCGGAGCCGCATTTTGTAACAAGGCTGCTTGATGTAGGCACATTACCTATACGATCTGTAAAAATGCTACAATCAACGCCTCATAAATTATTTAAATAACAGGAAAATATGAGCCAAATTACGATTGAACATAACCCTAGCCCAGAACGTTTGAAAGAATTGGGTGTTGCTAGCTGGCCTATCTGGGAAAAAGAAATTTCTAAATTCCCGCTTGATTTCGATGAAAAAGAAACGGCTTATGTCTTGGAAGGGGAAATTATTGTTACTCCAGTTGGTGGTGAGCCAGTGCGTATCGTACCAGGTGATTTGGTGGTATTTCCAGTAGGCTTGGACAGTATGTGGGAAGTGGTTAAGCCATTGCGTAAGCATTATAACCACGGTTAATCGCTGACTTTTACGCTAAAAAGGCATCTTAGGATGCCTTTTTTATGCGTGTTAAATACACTCCGGATGTGCTACATTTTGCGTATATTATCCAAGCTGTGGAGCTGTAGCCTTATGAATTCTTCCGTATTTACTTTCAAGATGAGAATAAATCAAATGTTACGTAAAATAATAGGTGCGGTATGTTTAGGTTGGGTCAGCATGAGTACCTGTGCCCAAACAAGTATTGCCATCTTGGATTTTGAATTAAGCGATGTGACGCTTGCGCCTGGCATACCTGCGGAAATTCAAAGAACGGCAAGTATAAAAGCTATGCTGGAAGGTGAGTTGGCAAGGGCTGGGTATAAAATTATATCGGTTAACTTAAACAATCAGCATGAAGCCAACGGCGGTGTGGGTTATCTTTTTGATCACAGCGATACGGCTGCTGAACTGGCTAAAAAAGTTGGGGCTGATTATGTTTTGGTCGGTAAGTTGCATAAACCCAGCTTTTTATTCGCGTATTTGATGGGGCATTTGGTTAATACCAAAACGGCTAACTTGTTAGGCAGTTATACGGTAGAAACTAAAGGCGGGGATAAAAAGCTGACCTTAAAAGCCGTCGAAACATTTGCCTCAAAAATGGATGCCGATTTGGATCATATCTACACGCCGCCTGAGCCCACAAAACGAATTGACGTGAAATAGATTGTTGCAAACACGCTGTCGCTAAGCTATTTAATGTTATCGTCAGCAATCCAGCTGTTATCCTATGTTTTTTTTCATACACTCACTTATCAGGAGAAATCACTATGTCGTTGATTGCATCGTTTCAGAAAAAATCTAAGATGGAAACTGCCATAAAACAAATCGCTCAAGCGCGTAACGATGAAAGTGGTACTGCCGATCAATTATACAAACATATCTATAAGACTTTTACGGACGTGGTCAGCGATGAGCCTATGCGTGCCCAAGCTTTATATAATTGGGGAGCGGCTTTGTTATATCAGGCAAAAGTTAAGCAAGACGATGAAGCTGTCGCGCTTTACCAAGATGCTATTAGTAAGTTTGAATTTTGTTTATTGCTGCAACCTGCGTATTTGGCAGCCGCAATTGATAGTGGTGTCGCGTATATGGATATGGCGCGGGTTAAAAATGCGGCTGCTGATGATGATTTATACGATCAAGCCAAAAAGCAGTTTGAACGTGCCAATGCTATTCAGGCCGATACAGCTTCTTATAATTTGGCGTGTATTTATGGATTGCGTGGCGATAATGATGCCTGTTTAAAAGCGCTGCAAAGTGCCAAGAATAAAGCCAGCTTGCCAGATGAAGCGGATATTACCAACGATCCTGATATGGCCAGCGTTAAAGATCAAGAGTGGTTTGTGGCATTTATTGAATCGTTAGCTAAACAACCAGAGCCGGAAGAAATTATTGAAACGCCCGCCATGATAGAAGCCAAAGAGGCGGAGTTATTAAAAGCAACGCAAAAAGCCGAGAATGCTAAGTATTATCAATAGTATATCTTTTTAGGTAACTGGCCATAAATACACCTCCTCAAGTATCAAGTCCTTTGTGGTGTAGAGACGCAAGATTTTGCGTCTCTACAGTGTAGTTGTATCGTTTTGATCACCAAAAATCGGTATTTCAGCCTTGAAACGCCGGAGTTCGACTTAAGTTCGATCCATCATTCCTAATTTACATCATAATGTTTTCAAATTTGTAGAAAGCCAAAAGTATCCCGCTTGATATTGGTGATTGATTTGTTTACAGTCTGCAAAAAAACCAAGCGGCTCATCGTAAGGCTAATGGCGTAGTTTGACGGCTGATTGGAATAAACACGGGGTTTGGAAAATACACATGAATAACCTATCAAAAAATATACTCTGGCTAGGCATCGCTATTTTGGGGGCATCCGCTGTAGGCGGCATTGCACTTAATCGCGGTGAACACATTAATGCCTTATGGTTTATCACTGCGGCCTTGTGCATTTATACGCTGGCGTACCGGTTTTATGCCGCATGGATAGCGACGACGGTGCTAATGGTCGATGAAACCCGTGCGACACCTGCAGAACGCCTGGATAATGGCCGTGATTTTGTACCGACCAACAAATGGGTAGTTTTTGGCCACCATTTTGCGGCCATTGCAGGGCCTGGACCTTTGGTTGGGCCTACTTTAGCTGCGCAATTCGGTTACTTGCCGGGTACGTTGTGGATATTGTTTGGCGCGGTATTGGGCGGCTGTGTGCAGGATATGATTATTTTGTTCATATCCACCCGCCGCGATGCCCGAAGCTTGGGGCAAATGGCACGTGATGAAATTGGCCGTATTGGCGGCACAGCGGCGTTGATCGGTACGTTTACCATTATGATTATCTTGATTGCCGTACTCGGTTTGGTGGTGGTCAATGCCATGAAGCACAGCCCGTGGGCAACATTTACGGTATCGGCAACCATACCGATTGCCATGTTTGTCGGGATTTATATGCGTTATTTGCGTCCAGGACAGGTATTGGAGGCATCTATACTGGGCGTATTCTTGCTGTTGTTTTCAGTGGCGGCCGGTGGTTGGGTTGATACCAATGAAAGTTTACGCGGCTGGTTTGATCACGACAGTTTACCCTTGGCTTGGGCGGTGATGGCGTATGGGTTTGCCGCGGCTATTTTTCCAGTGTGGTTGTTGTTAGCGCCGCGTGATTATTTATCTACTTACATGAAGTTGGGTACGATTACCTTGTTGGCAGTGGCGATTATCTTGCTTAGGCCGGATGTGAAAATGCCGGCGGTCACGCAATTTATAGATGGCACTGGGCCTATCTTTGGCGGTAAATTATTTCCGTTTGTGTTTATTACCATTGCCTGCGGCGCTATTTCCGGTTTTCATTCTTTAATCGCTTCTGGCACGACACCCAAATTGCTGACCAATGAACGCGATATTGTCATGATTGGTTACGGCGGTATGTTACTGGAATCATTTGTGGCGATTATGGCGATGGTGGCGGCAACGGTGCTGGATCCGGGTGTGTTTTTTGCCATTAACAGTTCGGCAGGCATTGTTGGTGCAGAAGCTACCGATGCGGTAGCTAAAATTTCATCGTGGGGTTATCCGGTAACGGTGGAGCAAATGCAAACCCTGGCGCGGCAAATGGGTGAAACCACTTTGTTTGCGCGTACGGGTGGTGCGCCATCATTAGCCGTCGGCATGGCGAGTATTTTTGGCAGTGCTTTTGGGGAAAGCTTGCTGGCTTTGTGGTATCACTTTGCCATTATGTTTGAGGCGATTTTTATTTTAACGACGCTAGATGCCGGAACGCGCGTAGGGCGGTTTATGTTGCAGGATATGTTGGGTAATATCTGGCCAAAAATGGGCGAAACCTCGTGGATGCCGTCAGTCATATTCACCAGTGCTGTGGTGGTGATGGGGTGGGGATATTTTCTGTATATCGGTGTAATTGATCCCAATGGCGGGGTAAATATTTTGTGGCCGTTATTTGGAATTGCCAACCAAATGTTAGCTGCTATTGCGTTATCTGTCGCCACCGGTATTTTAGTCAAGTCTAAAAAACTAAGCTATGCCTGGATTACTGCCGTACCGTTATTGTGGCTGGTGATTATTACCACTACTGCCGCTTGGCAGAAGTTATTCAGTGAGGATATCCGTATTGGTTTTTTAGCAGGTGCTAATGATTTGACCAGTAAATTGGCAATGGGCACATTGCCCGCAGAAAAAATCGCTGCCGCGCCTAAATTGATATTCAATCTGCATTTAGATGCCGGAATAATTATTTTTTTAGTCAGTATGTTATGGTTGATTGTGTTTGATATGCTGCGGATGTGTTTTAAACAGGTAACAGGAAAGCCGGTATTGCTGTTGACCGATACACCTTATGTGATGACTCAGTTGCTTGATGAGCGGGTAGGACGTTGATGCGGGGAAAAATTAAATTGGCATGGCAAACCATACGGCAACTTTCTGGAGATGATGCTTATGAACGGTATTTGCAGCACTATGCCCGTTACCATCAAAGTCATCCTGAATGCGTTTATCATGCGCCACTTAATAAGCAGGCTTTTTTTAAACAGTGGCAAGATGAAAAGTGGAATGGGATTAAGCGGTGTTGTTAGCGGGTTTTGATTTGCTAAAATAATTAAAAAGCCTCACCTGATATTATGTTGGTGAGGCTGAGTATGGATTCGGTATAAAAACTGCTCTAAAGAACAGTTTTTACCATTAAGTTTTATGCCATTAAGTAAGGGGTTCTTTTTTTACGGGAAACCGTAAGGTAAGCTAAACCTAGACCCATTAAACTCAAGCTGGCAGGTTCAGGAACATTAATAGTTCCGGACGATACTATATTACCAATACCCACGGCGGTATTGGTAATCGTCCCCGTCCCTGTGGCAATTTCGTTTAATTTAAATTCTAATCGATAGTCTCCAGGGAGCAAATTGGTAAAATCGATATTTGTAGTGAGGTCAGATTGATGTAACAAAACTGTGTCAGCACAAGTAGTTGCATTTCCCAAACAAGTGTTCCTTAGGCCATTGGAATTTGTTGCTATCAGGTAATTTTCACTCAGGTCGGCAAGGTTGATGAGCGTAGCGGTAAATAGGTCGTTTTGACTAGTACTTGCAGAATCAAGGCCATCAAACACAGCTTGAAGGCTAAAGTTAAGGTCATAGCTTATGACAGCTCGACCGTTATAAGTTGAGTTCAGGGTGAAATCCTGAAAAAGCCTGAAGGTGCCTGATGTTGGTTCACCAACTGCCGTGCCGGTAATTGTTCCGGAAATATCTCCCAATACAGCAAAGCGGCTATTGAAAAATCCTGTTCCTGTTGTACCTGAGTTGCTTGTAGAAAATCCTGAATTTCCCGTTGTTGTGTTAATCAAATCATTGGCGTTACGCACATTTATGGCAGTAGTAGATGTTGGGCTTGTTTGCCAGCCAGTCAATCCTGATTGGAAATCACTATTCGTCAAAAAATTTGTAAATGGAATGACATTCGCTAGTGCATTTCCTGAGCCAAAAAGCGCACTACCAACTACACCAATAGCCAATATTGCTTTAACTAATTTTGTATTTTTTTTCATGATTATATCTCTCTATGTTTAATAAAATAATCAGGGTTAGTCAAAGCCAAAGTCATTTCAATGCGCTGATACAGGACACCCTTGAAATAAACAAAGCAGAAGCTATGCCAACTTTAAAGAGAACTTGCTATATAAAGTCTTACTTTGACCTACACCTTACAAATAGACTTGTGGATTTAAATTTATTTTTTTTATTGTATTTCAAAGGGTTTTTATTAAATGACTGGTGTTGTATTTTTTATAGGGTAGGTCTGGTTTTTGTCAGTAACTGACAATTTTTGTAAGTTATTATGGGTATATTGTTGGCTGAAAAAATGGCTGCGGCGGCAGTAGTGGGGCGGTGATAAGCAAGGAAATCAAAGCTATTTGGCAACGTAAGGCAATTTTCTGGAGATGATGCTTTGAGCTGTATTTGCGATAACATTATGCCAAGTAGTAGCAAAAATACACCGAATGGCATGGTGAATTTAAGTGCTATTAAAATTACTTGAAAGTGGTTCAGGTAAAAGAGTATAAATGTGGTCTAGTGCTAATTGAATTCATGGATAGTTGCACTGTAATTCAGTGGCAGGTGCATGAATTTTTATTTAAAACTTATTAATCTGTTGGAGTAAATGTCATGAGCAAAGAACAAAAAAGTAATAAAGAAGACAAGAAAAAACCAGCGATGAGCCCTAAAGAAAAGAAGGCTGTTAAAAAATCCAAAAAGGATTCTAAGTAGCGTGAATGACGCACTTGAATAACGGAGGTGCGGATTTTTCGTATTGTTCGGTAAATCCGTACCTACGCCGAAATTTAATCAAGTTTGTATGCACATTCCTAAGCAGTGGTAATGATTTTTCAAAAAATCCAAAGAGATTGAAGGAGTTACATGAAAGCCCTCACGCGGCTCACAGCTTGTGAGGGCTACACTATACCGTGCAAGAGAGTTAGCTCAAAAATAAAAACGATTAGGCAAGTTGAGCCTTATTTGTTTCTGTTTTCAAATTTCCTCGTTGACGACGAGAAAAGGCTAAGCCAGAAAGCCCAAGCGTTATAATTGCAATAGAAGTGGGCTCTGGCACATTCTGAACATTCAAATTGAAAGCCAAGCTTACTGAAGGGTCCCCGCATCCACCGCCGCCTTCATTTCCATTAGGGTCACTGTAGCTTGGGCAACTTTCACTCTGAATGGGTTCTAAAAAGCCCGTCCATGTGCCTGCAGTTGACAGTATTTGGCTAAAAGATACATACGATGGAGCCAACGAATCACCGCTAGGAGTAATGAAAGTGGATATGTCGTTCAGTCCAAATGATGAGCTGGTTGGGTTGAAATGCATAGTCCAGCTTGTTGCAACCGTGCCGCCCTGATGATCGTAAAATCCGGCGAGTATATCTAATGAATCTCCTGTAAACAGGTTGAAAGTTGGAGTAGTTGGTCCAGAAATACTGTCAAGCGCAATACCTTCAATGGAAATATCGGTGATCATAAGATGAGAAGATTGGGCTTGCATTGAAAATCCCATTGTAAAGCAGAGCATGGCTGCTGCCGGTATCATTTTTTTCATGGCTAAAATCTCTATGTTTTAATAAAATTAACTGAGTATGAGCTAACGCCGATATCGTTTTAATGTGTAGATATACGGCCCTCTCAAAATATAATCAGCATAAATTGCGCCAGTTTTTATAATTTTTGTTTTTGATAAGCAGTTAATCAAAATATCGCTTTAAATTTAACCCTAAATGTTGAATATATTTACAATAAATTATTGATATTTAATATTTTACTTTATATTTTCGAGCTTAACTTTAGCTGGTAATTTTTGCGGTTAAATGTGGAATTGAACTTTGCAGTACTATTAAATTTCGTTTTTTCTTGTTCACAGCTGATTTTTCTTGTCACTCAGTGACAATTATCGTCAGATTGAGTCAATGGAATGCATGCTAAGAGTTCAGCGCTTCTTATTGATTTTAAAAACCATCAACCCCTTCGACTCTATAACCACTTTTTTGCTATAATATGCGGCTGATTTAATGACAATAAATAGCACCGCTGCCACAGAAACTGCGTGGTGCGTTTGCATTTGGTTAAAAAATCATGCCACCGTATGTTTTAGTGGCATTCATTAGGGTTATAGGGATCAATGTCAAACTTCGCTAAAGAAATTATTCCTGTCAATCTCGAAGACGAGATGAAGCAGTCCTACCTTGATTACGCCATGAGCGTTATCGTTGGCCGAGCACTTCCCGATGTCAGAGATGGTTTAAAACCGGTGCATCGCCGGGTGCTATACGCCATGAGCGAACTGGGCAATGATTGGAACAAGCCTTATAAAAAATCCGCGCGTATCGTTGGGGACGTGATCGGTAAATACCATCCGCATGGTGATACCGCTGTGTATGACACGATGGTGCGCATGGCGCAGCCGTTTTCCTTGCGTTACATGTTGATAGACGGGCAGGGCAACTTTGGTTCGGTCGATGGCGACCCCGCAGCGGCCATGCGCTATACCGAAGTGCGGATGTCTAAAATCGCCCACGAGTTGCTGGCTGATTTGGATAAAGAGACCGTCAACTTCATCCCCAACTACGACGAGTCTGAAGTACAGCCCGATGTATTGCCGACACGGTTGCCGAATTTATTGGTCAATGGCTCATCCGGTATTGCCGTCGGCATGGCAACCAATATCCCGCCGCACAACTTGTCCGAAGTTATCAGCGCGTGTTTGGCGGTGATTGACCAACCCGACATCAGTATTTTGGAATTGATGGAACATATTCCAGGGCCGGATTTCCCTACCGCAGGCATTATTAACGGCGCATCCGGCATTTACAGCGCCTACACCACAGGCCGTGGCAAGATTTATATGCGCGCACGCTGCCATTTTGAAGACATTGGCGATACCAGTCGCCAGGCTATTATCACCACTGAATTACCGTATCAGGTCAATAAGGCCAGATTGCTGGAAAAAATTGCCGAACTCATTAAAGAAGCCAAGCTGGAAGGTATTTCCGCACTGCGTGATGAGTCCGATAAAGACGGTATGCGCATGGTGATTGAGCTGCGCCGCGGTGAAATGCCCGAAGTGGTGTTGAATAACCTGTACAAGCAAACCCAGTTCCAGACTGTGTTTGGCATCAACATGGTGGCCTTGCTCGGTGGTCGTCCGTATTGTATGAATCTTAAAGAGATTCTCGATGCGTTTATTGACCACCGCCGTGAAATTGTCACACGCAGGACGGTGTATTTATTGCGCAAAGCCCGTGACCGTGCGCACATCCTGGAAGGTTTGGCGGTGGCGTTAGCCAATATCAACGAGATGATTGAGCTGATCCGCGCCTCAAAAAATCGTGAAGAAGCCAAAGCCGGTTTGCTGGAAAAATCCTGGAATGCAGGCTTAGTGTCCAGTTTGCTGGAAAGCGCCGATGCCACGCGCTCAAGGCCGGAAGATTTGGCCGAACAGTTTGGTATTCATGGCGGCGAGTACAGCTTGTCCGAAACCCAGGCGCACGCTATTTTAGATTTGCGTTTGCATCGTTTAACCGGCTTAGAACAAGACAAAATCGTCGACGAATACAAGCAGTTGCTGGCACAAATCGATGAATATTTGTTTATTTTGGCCAACGACACCCGTTTGATGGAAATCATCCGTGAAGAGTTGGTTGCGATTAAGGACGAGTATTCGGACAAACGCCGTACCGAAATTGTCCAGGATCATTCTGATTTATCGGATGGTGATTTGATTACTGTGGAAGATATGGTGGTTACCATGTCGCACGAGGGTTATGTAAAAGCGCAGCCGTTGGGCGATTACAAGGCGCAGCGGCGTGGTGGGCGGGGAAAATCAGCCACTGCGATGAAGGAAACCGATTATATCGACAAATTGATTGTTGCCAATACCCACGATACCGTGTTGTGTTTTTCGTCATTAGGTAAGGTGTATTGGCTTAAGGTCTACCAATTGCCGGTGGCTAGCCGTGCGGCGCGTGGCAAGCCGTTTGTCAATTTGCTGCCATTGGAAGCGGGCGAGAAAATCAACGCCTTGTTGCCGATCAGTGAATTTACCGAAAACAAGTTCATCTTTATGGCGACTTCCACAGGCACGGTCAAAAAGACCCCGTTAAATGAGTTTGAAAAGCCACGCACCACCGGTAAAATCGCCATTGATTTACGTGATGACGACAGCTTGGTGGGCGTTGCAGTAACCGATGGCCAGCAGAATGTGCTGTTGTTCAGCTCCACCGGCAAAGCGGTGTGCTTTAATGAAGAAGACGTGCGCTCTATGGGGCGTAATGCCACCGGTGTGCGTGGCATGCGTTTAAAAGACGGCGAAAAGATAATCTCCTTGATTATTTCCACCGAAGGCACGGTATTGAACATTACCGAAAACGGTTATGGCAAACGCACTAAGCTGGAAGAGTTTACCTGCCACAAGCGTGGCGGCCAGGGTTTGATTGCTATCCAGACCTCGGCGCGTAACGGTGCGGTAGTGGGTGCAGTGCTGGTGAATGATAACGATGAAATCATGCTGATCTCTGATGGCGGCACCTTGGTGCGTACCCGCGTGGATGGTATTTCTGTGGTTGGCCGTAACACCCAAGGCGTGACCATTATCCGTCTGGATAAGAAAGAAAAAGTGATTGGCGTTGACCGTATCGAAGGTTTGGCGGGTGAAGAGGAAGACGATCTTGATGCTGATGCGGTGTTGGACGGTGAGTTGGCTGATGATGTCGATGTCGCTTCGGACGATACTGCAACTGATGTTGCTGAGCCAAGTGAAGAATAGTTTTCGGTGATTTTTACCGCTACTCAATACGCCAGAACCGCTTAAGAACGTACTAAAATACAGGGGCTGTATGAACGCTTTACCCAATTGCCCACAATGTGGCTCTGAGTTTACTTATGAAGACGGTGATATGTATGTTTGCCCTGAGTGTGCGCACGAATGGGGCAAAGACGCGATAGATGAAGTGTCTAGCAATGAACTTGTTGTCAATGATGCTTACGGCAACCTTCTTAAGGACGGTGATAGCGTCACGGTTATTAAAGACTTAAAGGTGAAAGGGTCATCAGATGTGGTTAAAGTGGGTACTAAAGTTAAAAACATCCGCTTAGTCGAAGGCGACCATGATATCGACTGCAAAATAGACGGTATCGGTGCTATGAAATTGAAGTCGGAATTTGTTAAAAAGGCTTAGTGGGTAGTAGGGTAGATTGGGGTGAGGTAACGAACCCCAACACATGACGCACGGTGTCGTTCGGTTTCTTAACGTCACCACCAACCTAGCTTTTGTCCCTGTCTAAATGCGTAACCCGAATCATTCAAAGCAAATCCGCACCATTCGCTTCCTAAATAATTAAATTATACGAATAACTATCCAAAACAGTGAGAACCTAATGTCCAGAGTATTTAATTTTAGCGCCGGTCCCTCGGCATTCCCCGAGTCTGTTTTGCAACAAGCCCAGCAAGAAATGCTGGATTGGCGCGGTAGCGGTATGTCAGTGATGGAAATGAGCCATCGCGGCAAGCATTTTTCCTTGATTGCCGAAGAGCTGGAAAGCGATTTGCGTGAGTTAATGGCGATTCCTGAAAACTACAAAGTGTTGTTTTTGCAAGGCGGCGCGTCGGCACAGTTCGCGTTTATCCCGCAAAATATCTTAAACGGCAAAACCAAAGCCTGTTACGTCAATACCGGCGCATGGTCAGAAAAGGCCATTAAAGATGCCAAGGCGTATTGTGATGTGGTTGTGAGTGCCAGTTCGGAAGAGTCCAAATTCACCACGATTCCCGATGTCGCCAACTGGGCATTGGACAGCGAGGCGGCTTATTTGCACTACACCTCCAACGAGACCATCCACGGCGTGGAGTTTCAAAACGTGCCGGATGCTAAAGGTTTAACCTTGGTATCGGATATGTCGTCAAATATCCTGTCACGCACGGTGGATGTCAGCCAATACGGTTTGATTTATGCTGGAACCCAAAAGAATATGGGGCCTGCTGGCGTTACTGTGGTTATCGTCAGGGATGATCTAATTGGCCATGCCGATAAAAAAGTGCCGGGTGTATTCAATTACGCAGAACAGGTTAAGAACGGGTCTATGCTCAATACCCCTGCTACCTATAACTGGTATCTGGTTGGTTTAGTGTTGAAATGGCTGAAAGCCCGTGGCGGCGTTGCGGCAATGGAGCAATTTAATATTGCCAAATCCGCCAAATTGTACCAAGCGATAGACCAATCCACCCTGTACCGTAATCCGGTGGAAAAGGCGTATCGTTCACGCATGAACGTGCCGTTTATTTTAGCCGATGAAAATCTGGACAAGGCGTTTATTAAAGACTCTGAAGCCGCTGGTTTATATGAGCTGAAAGGCCACCGTTCAGTGGGTGGTATGCGTGCCAGTATTTATAATGCCATGTCAGATGCCGGTGTCGATGCCCTGATTGCATTTATGGCGGAATTTGAACGCAATCATTAACAAACGCACTGTATCACACGGTCACACCGAAATTAATCGAGAAGAAAAATGTCGTCCATCACCTCACTAGCCGAATTAAGAGAAAAAATTGATGCCATTGACGCAGACTTGTTGCGCTTGATTAATGAACGCGCGGCCTGTGCCGTGGAAGTGGCCAAAACCAAGATTGCCCAGGGTGAGCAAGGCACGTTTTATCGCCCAGACCGTGAATCTTTGGTGCTACGGCGTATTAAAGACATGAACCAAGGCCCGTTACCGGATTACACCGCCGTGCGCTTTTTCAGGGAATTGATGTCATCGTGTTTGGCGCTGGAAAAGCCGATGAACGTGGCTTTTTTGGGGCCGGAAGGCACGTTTACCCAGCAAGCGGTGGTCAAGCATTTTGGTAATGCGGTTAAGGCAATGCCGTCGGCAACCATCGATGAAATTTTTACCGTGGTCGAGGGTGGCGCGTGCCAGTTTGGTGTCGTGCCGGTGGAAAATTCTACCGAAGGCGTGATTAGCCATACGCTGGACCGGTTGCTGAATTCGCATTTAAAGATTTGCGGTGAAGTGGAAATCCGTGTCCACCAAAACCTGATGGGGCATGTCGCCAATCTGGATGACATTACCGAAGTGTTTTCGCACCAGCAATCGTTGGCGCAGTGCCGCAAATGGCTGGATAAAAATCTGCCACACGCCAAATTGACCGCCGTCAGCAGCAATGCCGAAGCGGCGAAAATGGCCGCCGCCAACCATCAGGTGGCAGCGATTGCAGGCCGCGTCGCCGCTGAAATTTACGAATTGGACATATTGGCCAAAAATGTTGAAGATGAACCCAATAACACCACGCGCTTTATTATCATCGGTCAGCAAATCGCCAGCCCTACCGGCAGGGATAAGACTTCACTCGTCGTATCTACCGGCAATAGGCCAGGTGCCTTGCACAAGGTGCTGGAGCCTTTCGCCAAGTTGGGCGTGGACATGGTGAATATTGAATCCAGACCGTCTCGGCAGGGCGTGTGGGATTATGTGTTTTTTATTGATATCGACGGCCACAGCGAAGATGACAAGGTAGCGCAAGCCTTGGTGTTGCTCAATGCCAATGTCAGTATGCTCAAGCTGTTGGGATCTTACCCGAAAGCCGTTATTTAACTTTGATTGCCCGCACTTAACTCCATGAACACGACCGATAACATTTACCAGCTGGCAGTTGCCGGCGTACAAAGCCTGATCCCTTATAAGGGCGGCAAGCCGATTGAAGAATTGGAGCGCGAGCTGGGTTTAAGCCATATCGTTAAATTGGCTTCTAATGAAAACCCTATTGGCATTGGCCAAAAAGCCTTGGCGGCCATCCAAAAGGCATCGCTAGATTTGGCGTTGTATCCTGATGGCAACGGCTATCGCTTAAAACAGGCGTTGGCTGAAAAATATACGTTGGAGGCTAGCCAGATTACTTTGGGCAATGGCTCCAACGAAATTCTGGAATTGTTGGCACGAGCATTTTTAACGCCCGAACATGAAGTGATTTTTTCCCAGCATGCGTTTGCCGTGTACCCGATAGTGACCCAGGCGGTGGGTGCAAAAGCCGTGGTGGTGCCAGCGGTTAATTACGGCCACGATTTGAATGCCATGCTGGCCAGCGTCACCGAACACACACGGCTTATTTTTATTGCCAACCCCAATAACCCCACCGGCACTTTGCTTAGCCAAGCCGATGTACAGCGCTTTATTGCTGCGTTGCCGGATACGGTGATCTGTGTATTGGATGAGGCGTATTTTGAGTTTGTCAGCGGTGTAGCGCTGGCTGATTCAACGGCTGAAGCCATTAATTCCATCGATTGGCTAAAATCTTACCCTAATTTAATTATTACCCGTACTTTTTCCAAGGCATACGGTTTGGCGGGGTTGCGTGTAGGTTATGGATTGTCCAGTCCGCAGATGGCGGATATTTTAAATCGGGTGCGCCAGCCGTTTAATAATAACGCTTTGGCGTTGGCGGCGGCAGAAGCGGCGTTGGGCGATGTTGAACATTTGCAGCAAACTTTGTTGGTTAACTCGCAAGGCATGCAACAATTAACTGACGGCTTTAAAGTCTTGGGTCTGGAATGGATTCCATCGGCAGGTAATTTTGTCTCGGTGGATTTAAAACAGCTTGGGCAGCCGATTTACGATGCGCTACTGCGTAAGGGCGTGATTGTACGTCCGGTGGGTAATTATGAAATGCCCAACTATTTGCGGATCAGCATCGGCACGCAAGTGGAAAACCAAACTTTTCTGAACGCTCTAAAAGACATTCTGGCTGATGTTTAACCGCCTGTGTGTTATTGGTGTAGGTTTAATCGGTGGCTCTATTGCCCGCTCGGCAAGATCGCGTGGTTTGGCCAGGCAGATAATTGGTTTTGGGCGTGAGGCTGACCTGCAAAATCTGCAATCTGCCAAACGCTTAGGGATTATTGACCAATACTATTTGGATATAGATTTTGCCATCAATCGCGCGGATTGTGTGGTTATTGCAACACCGGTTGCGGCAGTGGCGGCGGTCTTTGAGCAGCTCAAACCTTTTTGGAATGCACAGACGATTTATACCGATGTCGGCAGCACCAAAGGTAATGTTGTAGCCGCTGCACAAGCTGTATTTGGTGAGGTGCCGAATAATTTTATTCCCGCGCACCCCATCGCGGGTGCAGAAAATAGCGGCGTAGAAGCGGCGGTTGATAATTTATTTGTTAATAAGCGCCTGATTATCACGCCTACCAGTCAATCGCAATTTGATGCAATACAAAAAATTCAGCAATTTTGGCAGCAGATGGGCGCTATTGTTGACTTGATGACAGTGACACAACACGATGCCGTGCTGGGCGCAACCAGTCATTTACCGCATATTTTGGCCTTTGCATTGGTCGATATGCTCGGCCAAAAAGACGAACAAAACGAGATTTTTAAGTACGCCGCTGGTGGTTTCAGGGATTTTACCCGTATCGCATCCAGCGATCCCACCATGTGGCGTGATATTTGTTCAGCCAATAAAAATGAGTTGATACCATTAATTGAGCAGTTCAAGGCAGAATTAGATAAAATGCAAGGTTTGCTGGCGCAAGATGATGGCGAGCAGCTTTTTGAAACCTTTACGTATGCACGTCAGGCACGGCAACGCTTTCTGGATCAGTTCCTAAATTAACTATGTCAAAATCAATAACATTTAAAATTCAACCCGGTGGCTCATTACAAGGTTCGGCGCGGGTGCCGGGCGATAAGTCCATGTCACACCGCTCCATTATGCTGGGTTCGCTGGCGGATGGCATAACTCACGTCAAAGGTTTCTTAGAAGCTGAAGATGCACTGGCCACCTTGCAGGCCTTTCGCGATATGGGGGTGACCATCGAAGGTCCGGTTAACGGTGAAGTGACCATTCACGGTGTTGGCAAGCACGGTTTGCAAGCGCCGAAAAAACCGCTGGATTTAGGCAACTCAGGTACGTCTATGCGTTTGTTGAGTGGCTTATTGGCAGGCCAAGCCTTTGATTGTGTGTTGACTGGCGATAAGTCTTTGTCAGGTCGTCCCATGAAACGCGTTACCGATCCGTTGGCAGCGATGGGCGCAGATATCAAAACCACCGAAAAAGGCACTGCACCGCTGTACATTACAGGCAGGGCAGGGCAGCTAAATGCAATTGATTACACCATGCCGATGGCTAGCGCCCAGGTGAAATCCTGCTTATTATTGGCCGGTATGTACGCGCAAGGCACAACCACAGTGACTGAGCCAGCACCGACCCGTGACCATACCGAACGCATGTTGGGTGGTTTTCAATATCCGGTCAAGCAAGACGGCAGCAAAGTGTCTATCACCGCTGATGGCAAGTTGACCGCTTGTGATATAGATGTGCCCAGCGATATTTCCTCGGCGGCGTTCTTTTTGGTGGGTGCATCGATTGCACCAGGTTCTGATCTGACTTTGCAGCATGTCGGCATTAACCCAACCCGTACCGGTGTTATCGACATACTACGCTTAATGGGCGCCAAGATTGAAGTCCTGAATGAGCGCACCGTAGGCGGCGAGCCAGTGGCGGATTTGCATGTGGTGTACAGCCCGTTAAAAGGAATTGATATACCGGAAGACCTTGTGCCATTGGCGATTGATGAATTCCCTGTGCTTTTTGTGGCAGCTGCCTGTGCAGAAGGCCAAACCCGCTTGAGCGGCGCTGAAGAATTGCGTGTGAAGGAATCTGACCGCATACAAGTGATGGCGGATGGCTTGAAAATATTGGGCGTAAATGCCGAGCCTACGCCTGATGGTATGGTGATCCAAGGCGGCGCAATTGGCGGTGGAACAGTGGTTTCTCATGGCGACCATCGTATTGCGATGGCGTTTTCTATAGCGGGATTGCGTGCCGATGCACCGATTACCGTTCTGGACTGTCTGAACGTTAATACCTCATTTCCTGAGTTTAAAGATTTGGTAAAAAATTTGGGGCTGGATTTAACGTGTCATGAAGCGTCGGCTGAATCCATTTAAAGTGGCCGTGTGAGACAAGGAAAATACTGATGACAATCCCCGTTTTAACCATAGATGGCCCAAGCGGTGCAGGTAAAGGCACGGTCAGCCGATTAGTCGCCAAACAACTGGGCTGGCATTATTTGGACAGCGGCTCTATTTACCGCTCCTTGGCGATTGCTGTGCTGCAAAAATCGGTGGATGTGAATGATGTCGCTGAAATCGTCAAGCTAGCGCAAAATCTCGCGCTGGAGTTTGACTGTGGCGAGGAGCTAACCGTTAAATTGAACGGTGAAAATATCACCGCACAACTGGGACTGGAAAGTACGGGTGCGGTAGCTTCGGTGGTGGCGGCAGTGCCGCAAGTGCGGCAGGTGTTATTGCAAAAACAAAAAGATTTTCGCCGGTTACCAGGACTGGTCGCTGATGGTCGTGACATGGGCACTGTGGTTTTCCCCGATGCGGCGTACAAAGTATTTTTGACCGCCAGTGCGGGAGAAAGAGCCGGTAGGCGATATAAACAGTTGAAAGAAAAAGGAATTGATGCTAATCTTGCACTCATAACCAATGAAATAGAAGAACGTGATCGCCGCGACAGGGAACGGGAGGCCGCCCCTTTAGCCATGGCGAGTGACGCGCTGTATATTGATTCTTCTGACATGGGCATTACTGCCGTGATTGAAGAAGTATTAAGTTTAATCCGTTAAGGATTTCTTGTGGCCGCAAGAAAATGGTTTCTTGTGGTTTTTTTTAACTTTGATAAAGAAAAGATTTGTGTCGTTTAACAAGTCTGGGAAATAAGAAGATGAGCGAAAGCTTTGCTGCATTACTAGAAGAAAGTCTGAGTAAAACCAAAATGAATCCTGGTGCCATGTTAATCGGCACAGTGATTGACATTGAAAACGATATGGTTATCGTTAGCACCCATTCTAAATCAGAAGGTGTCATTCCAAAATGGCAATTTTTGAACAATGAAGGTGAATTGGAAGTTCAGATCGGTGACGAAATTGAAGTCGCCTTGGATTTATTTGAAGACGGTTTAGGTGCAACGCTTCTTTCCCGCGACAAAGCGAAAAGAAACAAGGCTTGGTTTGAACTGGAAACCGCTTTCGAAAAACAAACCACGATTGTTGGCCGTATCAATGGCAAAGTGCGTGGTGGTTTCACGGTTGCAGTTGGCGCATTGCGTGCCTTCTTGCCGGGTTCTTTGGTTGACGTGCGTCCTATCCGCGACACCACGTTCCTGGAAAACCGTGATTTAGAATTCAAAGTCATCAAAATCGACCAAAAACGTAACAACGTCGTACTGTCTCGTCGTGCTGTGGTAGAAAAAGAATACAGCGCAGAACGTGAAGAATTGATGAAGACCCTGGAAGAAGGTGCCATCATCACCGGTATCGTTAAAAACTTGACCGATTACGGCGCGTTTATTGACCTTGGCGGCATCGATGGCTTGTTGCACATTACCGATATGGCATGGCGTCGTGTACGTCATCCGTCTGAATGTGTGGAGATTGGCCAAGAAATTAAAGTCAAGGTCATGAAATACGATAAGGAAAAGAACCGTGTTTCATTAGGCATGAAGCAAATGGGTGAAGATCCTTGGCAAAACATTGCCCGTCGTTACCCAGCGGGAACACGCGCTTTCGGTAAAGTCAACAACCTGACTGATTACGGCTGTTTCGTTGAGATTGAAGAAGGCGTGGAAGGTTTGGTTCACGTTTCTGAAATGGATTGGACTAACAAAAACGTTAACCCCTCTAAATTGGTGCAATTAGGCGACGAAGTTGAAATCATGATTTTGGAAATTGACGAAGAACGTCGTCGTATTTCTTTGGGCATGAAGCAATGTAAAACCAACCCATGGGATGAGTTTGCAGCAACACACAACAAAGGCGACAAGATCAGCGGCAAGATCAAATCGATCACTGATTTCGGTATCTTCATTGGCTTGGATGGTGGTATTGATGGTCTGGTTCACATGTCTGATATTTCTTGGGCAGATGACGGCGAAGTATCCGTCCGTGACTTCAAGAAAGGCGATGAATTAGAAACGGTGATTTTGGCGGTGGATTCTGAGCGCGAGCGTATTTCTTTGGGCATTAAGCAATTGGAACAAGACCCGTTCCAAAACTTCTTGGCCGCTAATGAAAAAGGCGCGATTGTTAAAGGCACTGTGAAAGAAGTGGATGCTAAAGGCGCAGTAATTACCTTGGCAGACAACGTGGAAGGTTACTTACGCGCCTCTGAAATTCAACGTGACCGCGTAGAAGATGCGCGTACCTTGTTGAAAGAAGGCGAAGCTGTCGAAGCTAAATTCATTGGCGTTGACAAGAAGAGCAAGACTATTTCTTTGTCCATTAAAGCCAAAGACTACGAAGAAGAAACTCACACCACCAAAGATCACAGTGTTGTGCAACAACAGCCATCAGCATCGCCTACCTTTGCTGATATCTTCAAAAAAATGGAAAAATAGTACGTTTGTCGGCGGGGACATCTTAGATGTCCCTGTTAAACGTGTATTTACTGGTTCTTCAGGTTTACATAAGTAGAAGACAGTTGTATAATTTTTTTAGTTAAGTAGGATTTACCCCGCGTTCTGTTTGTTAAATCGCAGCTTAGCTTAAGATCGATCCATCCTCTTGCCATGCTACTTTGTGCCTGCGTCATTTACTTTTTTCACAGGATACGATGTGACAAAATCTCAATTAATTGAAGCTCTTGCAAAACAACAACCCCATTTAGCAGCCAAAGATGTGGAACTGGCAGTAAAGTGCATCATTGAAAACATGAATCAAGCACTGTCTTCTGGTGAACGCATCGAAATTCGTGGCTTTGGTAGTTTTTCTTTGCATAAACGTCCACCTCGCATGGGTCGCAATCCAAAAACCGGCGAATCAGTTGAGTTGGCTGAAAAGCATGTCCCGCATTTTAAACCGGGTAAAGAGTTGCGCGATCGCGTTGACTTTTCTAGCAGCAAATATAAAATCGTCGATTAATTATTGCCGTTTGTTTTAACAGATGGCTAGTAACTTCACCTTCTTTCGCTCTGTTTGATGGCGCATTAACTATCAAAGCCGGGGCGATTGATTGGGTTCGGCTTTCTGGATCTGTATCATTTCGGGCTTTCGTTCCCCGCGTAATAAATCATTTTCATCAAGAGTGTGCTGTCTTGTGGGTAAGTGTGTCTGTCATGTATGCTTAACGCAATCGAGTCTGACCTGACAGCTATTCAGGACAATCCCCTTATTTACCGATCAGTTTTAGTGTGCATTCATTATGAATAAAACCAGTTTTGATGTGTTAACCAGCCTCTCCACCATCCGTGATTACGTGCGCTGGGGTGCCAGCCAGTTTACCCGCGCCAAGGTCAGTTTTGGCCACGGGACTTCATCGGCGCTGGATGAAGCGGCGGCGTTGGTGCTGCATACCTTGCACCAACCGTACAATTTGGCCGAGTCTTATTTTCAGTCAACGTTGACACCGGATGAGCGCCAAGAAGTGATTGCCATGATTGAACGGCGGATTAATGAGCGTGTTCCTGCCGCGTATTTAACCCAAGAGGCCATTTTTGCCGGACTGCCATTTTTTGTCGATCAGCGCGTGTTAGTGCCGCGTTCACCCATTGCCGAATTGATTGAACAGCGCTTTGCGCCGTGGGTGAATGAGGATAATGTCGAGCGCATACTGGATTTGTGTACCGGCAGTGCCTGTATTGCGATTGCCTGTGCGTATGCGTTTCCCGATGCGTTGGTCGATGGTGTGGATTTATCGCCCGATGCCTTGGCGGTAGCCGAGCAAAACGTCGCTAAACACGATATGGCGGATTTCGTTACCTTATACCATTCCGATTTGTTTAACGATCTCCCCACCAGCAAGTACGATGTCATTGTCAGCAATCCGCCTTATGTGAGTGTGGATGAATGGGAAAAATTGCCAACTGAATTTCACGCTGAGCCAGAAATGGGCTTTAAAGGCGGCGCTTCTGGCCTGGATTTGGTGATACGCATTTTGGCGGATGCGGATGAATATTTGGCAGAGCAGGGCATTTTGATTGTGGAAGTCGGCAGTAGCGCCGAAACTTTACAGAATATGTTCCCTGACGTACCGTTTTATTGGCTGAGTTTTGAGCGTGGCGGCGATGGGGTATTTTTGCTGACGGCAGAGCAGGTGCGTGAATTTCAACTCATTTTTGAAGAGGCTTTAGCGTAATGTCAGGTAATACGATAGGAAAATTATTTACCGTCACCAGTTTTGGTGAAAGCCACGGTTTAGCACTGGGTGCGATTGTGGATGGCTGTCCACCGGGCATGCCGTTGTGCGAAGAAGATTTGCAGATTGATCTGGATCGGCGTAAACCTGGCACCTCCAGACATACTACACAGCGCCGCGAAGCCGATGAAGTTAAGATTTTATCGGGTGTGTTTGAAGGCAGAACCACCGGTTGCCCAATTGGCTTGCTGATCGAAAATACCGACCAACGTTCCAAAGATTACACTAATATCGCCGAAAGTTTTAGGCCCGGCCATGCCGATTATACTTACCAGCATAAATACGGTTTTCGGGATTACCGTGGCGGTGGGCGCTCGTCTGCACGGGAAACCGCGATGCGGGTGGCAGCGGGGGCAATCGCCAAAAAGTATCTTAAACACATCGCTGGCATAGAAGTGCGTGGGTATTTGTCGCAGTTAGGGCCGATTACGATTGACAAAATTGATTGGGATGAAGTCGGCAATAATCCATTTTTTTGCCCTGATGTGGATAAAGTCGCCGAAATGGAACGCTATATGGATGCGTTGCGTAAAGAAGGTGAATCCATCGGTGCGCGGATTGTGGTGGTGGCCAGCAATGTGCCGCCAGGTTTGGGCGAACCGATTTTTGACCGTCTGGATGCCGATATTGCCCACGCCATGATGAGTATTAACGCAGTAAAGGGCGTGGAAATTGGCGATGGGTTTGACTGCGTCAACACTAAGGGCACTCAATTTCGTGATGAAATCACCCCTGAAGGTTTTTTAAGTAACCATGCCGGTGGTATTTTGGGAGGTATTTCCAGTGGCCAGAATATTGTGGCCAGCATTGCTTTAAAGCCAACGTCTAGCTTGCATTTGCCTGGGCGTAGCATCAATATTCGTGGCGAGGAAATTGAAGTGGTCACCAAAGGCCGTCATGACCCGTGTGTCGGCATACGCGCCACACCGATTGCTGAAGCGATGCTGGCGATTGTGTTGATGGATCATTTGTTGCGGCATCGGGGGCAGAATGCTGGGGTGGATTCTGGGTTGCCGGTTTTACGGTAAGCGTGCTGTTTTAAATGATTGCCATAAAGAGTAGAGACGCAAAATTTGCGTCTCTACTCTACAATGACTTTGAAAAATAACACTCAGGCAGAAAAGTTTTCAGAGCTCCATGCTCTGGAAATTAGTGACTCTATTTTGGTGAAACAGGGCAGGGTTGAAACTCACAGAATGGCCCTGTGCGGCCAACGCCAGTTCCATCCGGACAGATTTTAAGTTCTAAAGTGCAAGCCACCTGTCCCTCGATAGGGCAATTTATAGCAGGTGTCACATTATAAAAGCTACCGGATTTTGTCTTAATCGTTCTCAAATCTTGAATAAACGTGTTAAATTTCCCCTGTGTTGCACTAAATCCTGCATTGGCACACGCTGTCAAGCCGCCTTCTTTAGGGATAGCGCCCGCTTTGGGGCTATAAACAGTGAAGGTATCCACTGCGCCACTGGCAATACCGTAACCGACAACTTGGCGCACAGCACGCAAAGCAGCGCCATCTAGCATGCCGCCCATACTTCCTATGCTAATATTAACCGCGCGGTTTTGAGGCTTCACCACTGGTGTAGGTGTAGGGCTTATTAAAACTGGACTTTCAGCCAACACTGGCACAGTAGTTGATAATAAACTTCCTATCAAAACCCAACGCACTAATTTTTCCATTACAGTCTCCTTAATAAATAACAAATTTATTTTTAGTGTACCCAATTAACACCATAGCGAAAGACAGCTATGCGTTTGGTACTCCATGAATGCCAAAAAATAATGGCCGCACACACAACTATAGCAGGCTGTTGAATATTTTTTAGAGCTAATGGGCTTAGATTTTACAGTGAATTTACAAGATAGCCCTTGGTTACTGGATTTTTTCTCATAAATTTAGCACGACGCGTGTATCTTGTTATAAACTGTTTTTGAGTAAACTTGTTGACTCAATACACTATAAAAATTATAAAACATAGGATATAAATCATGAGCGAAACAGAAGAAAACACAGCAATTGCACCTGCGCCCTTATTTGAAAGAATTGGTGGTGAAGCGGCGGTAAATGCCGCGGTTGATGTTTTTTACCGTAAAGTACTGGAAGATTATCGTATCAAACGTTTTTTTGATAATACCGACATGGACAAGCTTATCGCTAAACAACAAGCTTTTTTTACCATGGCTTTTGGCGGCCCCAATAATTACACTGGCACTGATATGCGTAACGCGCATGCACGTTTTGTCAAAATGGGTTTGGGAAATATGCAATTTGATGCGGTTATAGAAAATTTGACAGCAACCTTGACTGACCTAAACGTTCCTGCCGAATTAATTGGTGAAGTCACTGCAATTGCAGAAGGTGCACGCGCTGATGTTTTAGGGAAATAGACCACCTGGCTTTAGCCAAAAAAATCAAGCCTAAGCCGTTCATGGCGAGCAATTCATCATGAACGGTTAAAAATCACGGCCATGGTTTCAATCTTTTATTTTGATTGTTAAAAGCCGATACGCTACAATTGAGACAACTGTTAAAAATTCAATCATCTATTTTAATCAACAAATTACCCGCTAAAGTTAAGGTTATATCTTCAAAGTTCTTGCTATAAACTCTGTCATTCGATATAAAAATTCGCTTATCCTAAGTCCCCAGCATTGTTTGTTTTTTAAAGAGGTTTTTGTGAAACATTTTTTGTTAATTTTAATTGCTATTAGCGCATTAATCGATTGCCATGCTGCCTTTGCCCGCAAATCGGCAAAGCACCACCAACCAGCAGCGGTTAGCCACAAAAATGATAACAAAGCTTTGCAGTGTGCAGCCTTTAGCCCCTACGTCGGCAAGCTGAGCCCGGATTACGGTACACCGCCTACCAAGGAATTAATCAATGAATTGTTGGATAAATTGATTGAGCAAACGCCGTTCCGCTGCATTATGACTTACGGTGTACTGAATGGCTTAGATGCTATTTTTGCCAGTGCAGAAGCCAGAAAAATCAAGGTTATTGCTATTTTATGGATTGATAAAGACAGTGACGTCAATTCGCAATCCATCAGTAAAGGTATTGAAGTCGCCAAGGCTTATCCCAACACGATTATAAAACTCAGTTGCGGCTCGGAAGTACGAACCCGTCATGGTAATAAATTTGACGGTGAAATTAGCCGTTGTATCGACAGTCTACATAAAGCCGGTGTTAAGCAACCAGTGACTACGATAGATATCTGGTGGGAATGGTGTAACCGTTCTACGCCGTGCCAGCAAAACAGTTTTACAAATTCTGTAGACTGGATAGGAACTAATATTTTCCCGTGGTGGGAAAACAAAAATTCGGCATTATTTCCTTGTGTGCCTGCCGAAAAAGCGGCTGATTTTCATATCGCACGGTTGGAAGAGATTCGTAAAACGTATCCTAAAAAAGACGTTATTGTCACTGAATTTGGCTGGCCGAATGCACCTGATGGTGGCACAGAAACCAATACCCATACCGGCCAACATTGTGGTGTATCGAACAGTAATAATCAAAAAATGGTGGTACAAGATACTTTTAAAAAATTGGCGGAACGAAACTGGTCCGGCGTAGTGTTTGAAGCGTTCTCAGAAAATTGGAAACCCAGTAATGAAGGCGACTTTGGCGGTTCTTGGGGAATTTGCCGTGGTGCGTGGCCTTATGGTTGCATGGATGGCTTAATGAAAAGCGGCTCAGAAAAAACACTGAAAAAGTAGCGAAAAGCCTTGCTAATTAACGGCATATCATAACTAGCTCTAAGTGTTGATTATATTCTTATGCTACTTAGCATGATAGTGAGCTAAAGCAGACGTTTTTGGTTGAAGTCGCTTGTTTGTCGTACAGTTGTCAAAATAAAATACAATGATGTGTGGCGGAATTTATAATCAATAGGTAAATAGATTATTAAACCCTGCATAATCAAAGCTCATATTAAAGATATAATTTAATGGCTTGTAAAATATTTTTCATTCATCATTTGTTAATGTTGCTTGATCTATACTTGGAGAGAGTAAAGTTTCGCGAACATTTTCTACCATAACCGAAAGATTTACAGCTATATTGTCGGATTTAGTTACACCTTTATAAGGTAGCATCGGCTGCCTTCATTAAAAGTAAAAAAATAAAATTATATTTGCTTTTTTTACTATATTTATTAGATGCTTAATAAATAAAATAATTTGTCTTAATAAAATTGTTTTGAATTTTCAAGTTGGCGTGTAATTTGCTGCAATATTTTAAGAATAAATCTTAAAAAGCAATTACTTGTAAAATACGAAAAAATTATTGATCCAAAATATTTCTTATATTCTTTTAAGCTTAAACGGATAGAAATCCATATAACTCCTTGTAACAACTGTTTTTTTGAGACAAACACTTAAATGACTACTGTAAAACCACTGCACCGCTTTCTTGTCCCTTTATGCTTGCTTTTAGCACCAGACCTTAGCTACGCGCGCTACGCTGCCATTGTGGTTGATGCCAACACCGGTAACGTAATGCAGCAGGTCAATTCCAATCAAGCCTGGTATCCGGCATCGCTAACCAAAGTAATGACACTTTATATGGCTTTTGATGCCTTAAAAACAGGTCGACTGCATTTAAGCGACATGATGACCATCTCCAGCCATGCTGCCCAGCAAAAACCCAGTAAACTCGGTCTTAGAGCTTGGGATAGAATCAGTGTTGAAGATGCCATCCTTGCCGTTATTACCCGTTCGGCGAATGATGCGGCGGTTGTGCTGGCTGAAGAAATAGGCGGTAGTGAAGACCGCTTTGCGGCCAAAATGACGCATCAGGCGCATGAGTTGAACATGAGCAATTCTAACTTTATGAATGCCACTGGCCTACCTAACGACAGGCAAGTGACTACAGCCCATGATATGGCTGTAATTGCCTGGCACGTACAACATGATTTCCCTGAATATTACCGCCTATTTTCTACGCACAGTTTTTATTACAATGGGAGAGAATACCGCAGCACCAACAAGTTTGTGGCTTCTTACCCCGGTGCAGAAGGCATGAAAACCGGTTATACCTGTGGTTCCGGGCATAATTTAATTGCGACTGCCCAGCAAAATGGCCGCCGTTTAATAGGCGTGGTACTGGGCGGTATGACCAGCGGCGAGCGCTACGATTTAATGTACGATTTGATGGATACCGGCTTTGCCCAATCTTCGGGTTATGGTAGCCAAACGCATATCAAAACCATGCCTACAGGTTACGCGGGCGCGCCGCCGTATCAATTGGGTTGTGGTAACAAACCAGAAGCTACCTACGTGTATAAAAGTGCTCCGGCAAAAGAATGGTCACCTAAAGCCACCAGCGTTTTGGCTCATCAAACCGTGGTTAGAAAAAGTCATATTTTAACAACCTCTGTCAGTCGTAATCCACAAGAATGGTCGGTGGATTTAGGTGCATTCGTTACCCAGACTGCGGCAGAAAGTACCAATAGAAAAGCAAGCCTACAGTTGGCGCAAACACTAAGCCCTGCGCGTCCTGTGGTGGTTAAGCACCAGATGTTCAACCAGGAATCGCGTTGGCATGCCTTGTGGACTGGATTTGATTCCATTTATGCCGCGGGCGATGCCTGCAAAGCGTTGTGGCAAAAAAACGTTCAATGTACGGTCAGCCGTCCAGAAAGCTCTATTACCCAGCGCACTGCATCACGCTAAGTCCGTTTCGGGCAATAATCTAACAGGTGTAGCCGTTTGTTAATTTTATCGAAAGGTACGTAGTTCATAGTTCGATAAACTCATTACAAACGGCTTTTTAAAAGTGTTCGGCCTTCAGAATAGCCCGTCTCGTAACTCAAGTCTCGCGTTGTACGCATCCAGACAGCGCGAATCGGAGGACTAACAAAGTCATCGCTACAGGATATTGTAAAAAATGCTCCAGTAAACCAAGACTTATCAGTAGATACAGCATAATTAGCCAGGGTTGCATCATAGGGTGCTGCGCAAATTTTTGCACATAGGTAAACGATTGCTCGTCAATTCTATCTCTGTGTCCTACAAAAAATACCCACACGAAAGCGGTAATGACAATAAAATATACCGGAAAGAAAAAAAACATCGGTGCATCCGCCACAAATAATGGCTTCCAGTAAGAGAACCACGCCACTAACATAAGGCTTGCAAAAAGATCAAACCACATAAGGTCTTTTAATTTTTTGCACAGTGTGCCAAGCATAATAAGCGCCGCTAAACCTACTGCCGTATAAGTCAGCCACGGCGCTATAAGCAGATGTTGAATAGGATGTTCACTTTGGACCAGAAAACTGAAGATGAGGCACAAAACAATAAATAATGGCATGATGGGCGCTAAAAGTAAGTAGGTTAAAAAATGACACTAAATGTTTATATACCAGAGCATAGCACTGTACACAAATTCTATCCCTGTTTATGATTTTTGGTATTAACAATGCTAGTTATCAAATTAGGCGGGAGCTTAGCTGAATCCGGCACGTTACTTCAGTGTCTGGACAAGATTGAAAGCCGCTACCAAAACACAGCTACCGTTATTGTTCCAGGGGGTGGCAGCTTTGCAGAGCAAGTCAGAGTAGCGCAAAAGCACTGGCAGTTTGACGACAAAACGGCTCATCACATGGCCATTTTAGCCATGCAGCAAATGGCCTTATTGTTTAAAGGTCTTAATGGCAGACTTGTTATTGCTCATAAAGTTGCGGATATTCAAAATTTTGGCCAGCGTATTATTATCTGGTCTCCAGATATTGTTGAACTTGATAATGCCGACATCAAAGCCAGTTGGGATATCACCTCAGATAGCCTTGCGGCATGGTTGGCACATAAACTAACGGCAAAAGAATTGGTTCTTATAAAATCCGTAGCTATCGATACAGCGCTAAGTTTATCTGAACTCGCTGAGCTAACTATTGTCGATAATGCGTTTTGCCTTTTTACCCAACACGCACCGTTTAAAATAAACATTTTTAATGCACATACATTCTAATGGCTGACAATAATCCTCCAATCGATCTACTGCAAAAAATATTCACCTTAATTACACCTTTTTTTTCAAAAAAATTCAAAAATGCTTATTACACTGCCAAAGAATCCATAGGCGAACACAAGCGCGATATTATGGTGCGCGAAGTGGAGCAGGTTTGCGTGGACTTACAACATACCCGAGATGAATTTGAAGATGCGTTAACGCGGTTTAAAAACGTAGTCAGTGTTAACGAGACTCCATTGGAGCAGCGTTACAATTTGCTTAACCGCCAATATCAATTTTGTCGGTCTAAATCAGATGTGGTTAGCAACCGTATTAAAGCCATAGAAGGCGTGAGTGAAGCGCTGTTTTTGGAATGGGAAAATGAACTTAATGATTACAGTAGCCGTAGTCTGCGTTTTAGTAGCAAGCAGCAATTAAGACTGGCGCGACAAAATTATACCCGTTTGATGAAAGCCATGCGGCTGGCAGAAAGTAAAATTCATCCGGTGTTAGCAGCGTTTAAAGACCAGGTGTTATATCTTAAACATAATCTTAACGCCCAGGCGATTTCGGCTTTACATCATGAATTTAAGGTTATCAGTATTGATATTTCGCAATTAATACTGGCCATGGAGCATACTATCGCAGAAGCCAGTTTGTTTGTTTCAAGTTTGGTGGGCAGACAAATTAGCGATCAAAAAAAGGCGCTGCCGAGGCCGGAGCGTTGATTTTATTAACAATGCTAATTTTTCTGTAAATGCTATTTTATGATTAATTTAGCTACTAATAAATCACAGTGGCTAACAGATTTGTTGAGGTTTCTAATTTACCCTAGCTAGAAGGTTGCTCGGTTATCCCACGGCATTGCTGTGGGATTTCCTGTTTTGATTAAACTTTTAGGCTACCTTATTTTCCAGCCGACACTTTATATTTGGAGGTCGGGCTCTCCTTGACAATTAGGCAAAGCCTGACCTCCGTTTAGGCATGCCCTGTGTTTCCGTTATTGCTGCAACCCAACTTACCGATCATTTTTTTTAAAATCAAAATGCCCATGAGTTTTGCCAAGAAATAAAGGGAGCTAAAAAATTATCTTAAAAATAATACGACATAAAATATCAACTGTATTGATTAGTCAATAATGACAATTTTTACAGTCAGTTAGATTGCAAAATAAAATTGCACTTAAATTTAGATAAATTCGTAAAATTTTTTAAATAGGAGATTATCAAAACGCTAAATAACCCCTAAAGGAAATAGTTATTATCGGTATCAGTCGTCCAAAATTGTTCCATGGCTTTATCCTGAAACCGGCCTATAGAAAACTCGCTGATATCAATATCAGGGTATTGAGTAGAGCCTTTAGTTACCAGATCGGCAATGAGTTCACCAAACACCGGAGCATACTTTAATGCTTGGCCAGCACCCAAGCAGTGAAACAAATTGTTCACCTGTGCATCTTTGCCCAATATAAATTTAAGATCGGGGGTTATATCAAAAAATGATTGGTAGCCTCCCGCATAAATTGCTTTGCTAAGCTTGGGAAAACGGTTTTCTACTTTTTTTAAATAATGATCCAGCTTTTGAGGGTTAACGCTAAAATTTAAGGCATCATAAATGACATTAGCTCCTTCAGGATTCATCAAGGCCCGGCTAAAGGAGCGGGCAATCTCTTTGCCTGATCGGGATCTGGGTTGATGCATATGCAAAATACTGCCTAGCCATCGACGGAAATAAGCCCCGTTAACGAAATCGGCAATGATAGGTAATGACTCAGGAACCTCTTGGAAGCTCACTAAAAAATTTGCCACATAAACAGGCTCAAGTGCCACCGGGATGTGAATGTCAATCGTGGCAAATAAATCCGAGCTCCAGCCACCCGCAGCGTTAACAATATTCTTGCAGCTTATCTTGCCTTGGTTTGTATGCACGCCCACAATATTGCCGTGGCTGTCACGTTCAAAATCGTAAACCTCACAATGTTCTATGATTTCGACCCCATTAATTCTAGCCGCATTCTGCAATGCGTTCAGAATCTCCGAAGAGTTCAACTGTAAAACATCCGGCTCATAAAAGTACATTTCATCGTGATCAACCCTGATTGCGCCATTGCACAAATCAGTGGCTTCATTTTTAGAAATCCTTTGTAAGGCGATGTTTTCTTTCTGCATCGTACGCTCAAGAAGTTGCCATTTATTAGTAGCACTGGTTAGCGAGTTTTCAGTAATCCAGATTGCTCCGGGCCGTTCAAAGGGAATATCAACACCCCAAATTGTTTTTAATGATTTCCATTGTTCGGTCGCTATTTTTGCCATTCTGGCAGCCATTGGAGATGCATTTGCAGATCGAACAATCGCGCTATGCCGTGAGCTTAAGCCAGCGGCCAATACTTTTTTCTCGATAATCGCAACTTTATTTTGCTGTCTTCCCAGTTGTCGGCTAATTGAAAAGGCACAGGCGCAACCAAGACATCCACCTCCAATTACCAGGGTATTGAATTCTTTTGGCATCATTAATCCTTATAAAAAATAATGGTCAACTGGAATTATTAGGGTAAATACACTCTAACTGCAAATCATTTTTATCTAAATTGAACAGGCCACGTTATTGCGGTTCATGCTATACCGTGTGCCCTAAACAAGGAAAAAGTCAAGACAGCTTACCTATGGTTGACTACAGTTTGAGTAATAATCAATATTCTAGCCAGCACAAAAATGGCAAACAAGCAGCTTACTCATTTACAATGCATCTTTATAAAGGTAAAAAAAATGGCACATTGTTTAATCATCGCAGCTAGCAGCGGTATCGGACAAGCAACCACTGAAATGTTAAGATTTGCAGGCCACAGTGTATTTACCACCGCGCGTGACACTTCAAAAATTAACCCCGACGCAATCTTGGATGCCACCGATTTTTATGCGGTAGAAAGTATCTTCCATCAAGCGGGGGGGGGGGCTGGACGGTGTGGTCAATTTTAGCGGTTCATTACTATTAAAATCAGCACACCTGACTACCAAGCAGCAGTATCAAAGCGTGATTGACGCTTCGCTGACCACCGCGTTTGCAACTGTGCGGGCAGCCGGAAAAAACATGAACAAAGGCGGCTCTGTTGTGTTAGTGTCTTCAGCTGCCGCTATGGCCGGGTTTGCCAATCATGAAGTAATTACTGCGGCAAAAGCTGGCATCATCGGACTTACACTTTCCGCAGCAGCAACTTACGCATCATGTAATATTCGCTTTAATGCAGTTGCACCCGGTTTAACTCAAACGCCGCTCACGTTGTCACTTACCAGTAATGATGCCGCACGAAAATACTCCGAGGAAATGCGCGCTCTAGGGCGGCTAGGCGAACCAAAAGATGTCGCTCGGACAATTGTGTTCTTGCTCGATCCTGCTAATGATTGGATTACTGGCCAAATATGGGCCGTGGACGGTGGGCTGTCGCATATCAGACCCAAAATGAGGTTATAAACCTGTTAGCGATTAATTATCACGATTATAATGAATCCCTCAGAATGATTTTGTTTTGGAAGCAAGTATTTGACTTTTTCTAGAAAAGCCTTAAATTTTAATGTGAATTAAAATGAAGATAAAGTTGTATTTATAGTTACTTGGAGAAACCGTAATGAGTTTAATATTAAGAGCTTTTATTTTGCTTATTTTTTATCTTTTTTCTAACGCTACGTTTGCTGTTACTAAAGTTACTCTTAGCAATCTTCATATGTGTTGTGTGACTTGCCAAGAAGCTATAGAGCATGCAGTTCTGGGAGTAAAAGGAGCCACCGTCAACGTTGACCGCGATGCCAAAACCGCTACCATCTCTGGTAGTGACGACAATGTTGCACAACAAGCAGTAGATGCTATTGCTTTGGCGGGTTTCTACGGTAAAAGCGACAATGATAAAATTGCAATGAAAGCTACGGTACTCGATGAAAAATCGTCAAATACTGAAATTGTTGGATTTCATAATTGCTGTGGAGGATGCTCATCCTCTATAGAAGATGCTGTTAAACAGATTGATGGCGTCAAATCAGTTACTGTCAGCGATAAGTCATGTCTTGTGAAAGGCAACTATAATGTAGCTTCTGTACTAAAAGTTATGAACAACGCGGGATTTTTTGCCTCGGTAAAAAAATAATCCTGTACAACATTCTTGAACTTTTAAAGCACCTTCCATTTGTAGCGCTTGGCGACGTGCTAATGTCCGCGCTTGGGCTTTTGGGTGCTTGGGTGGAAACGGTTGGTTTTAACGCCACCACGGTGTCTTTTTCAATGGGCTGGCTGCTTGTGGGTACTGGGAGCCGCCGGTGCTACTTTCAAAGCCGCCCGGTTTAAGGCCTGAATCAATCCATGTAGAAGTTGATGCGGATCAAATTCCACGGTTACACGGGTTGATTGAAGTTTTAAACCTAGCGGCTATGAAGGCCGCACAAGTGTTTCCAATTGCCGATAGCAGTCGGCTTATTGAAAAACATTGTGGTAGAGCTAGAGTCAATTTCCCCTCAATCCAGTACATTAGCTTTAGCTGATCAATTTGTGAATAAGACTACCGAAATGGAAAATTCACTAGAGCCGGAAACGCTTGATGCTGAGGTGGATCTTTTCGATTTTGATTTGTTCGAGCATTCTTTAAAATCTTTGAATGACTTCTTTGAATGACTATTGATAGCGGAATTGGATAAGCCTTAACCAGCCAGTAAAATGCAGGCATAGTGTTTTTTGCGATTTGGCATATCCCGACTTAAATAAGCAATCCCTTAAAGACCTTTTTAGATAAGTTTAAGATTACCCATGGAAACAAACCCTACACTCGGTTTTATCGGTATCGGCTTAATGGGTAAGCCGATGGTATTGCGCCTACTAAACGCAGGCTTTAACGTTAATGTCTGGAATCGCAGCTCGGAAAAATTAACCTCAGTGCTTGATGCCGGTGCTCATGCCTGTAACACTATTAGCGAACTGACGACAACATCAGACGTGATACTGCTGTGCTTAGCCGACACGGCAGCTGTTGAAAATGTAGTGCATCAAGGTTTAATGAGTTCCGGTAGCTCAGACAAATTACTCATAGATTTATCCAGCATTCATCCCGAAACCACAAAGCGTTTGGCTCAACAGTTACATGAAAACTGTGGCATGGGCTGGGTCGATGCGCCGGTATCCGGTGGCGTAAGTGGTGCTGAGCAGGGCAATCTTGCCATCATGGCGGGCGGTAGTGATGATAACATTGCTGTTGCACGTATCGTGCTAGCGCCGTTGTATAGCCAACTAACCCATATGGGCGCTGTGGGCAGCGGTCAAGTGACTAAAATATGTAACCAAATGATTGTCAGTTGCAATGTGCTGGTGATTGCCGAAATGATGGCATTAGCACAACAAGCCGGTGTCGATGCCGAAAAAATTCCTCAGGCTTTAGCGGGTGGTTTTGCTGATTCCAAACCGTTACAAATTGTCGGCCCGCAAATGGCGACAAATTCCTTTGAACCTATCAAATGGCGCGTTAAAATCCTATTAAAAGATTTGAATATGGCGGTTGATATAGCCCAGCAACACGGCAACAGCATTCCTATGTCGGGTTTGGCGGCACAACTGCTGCAATTACACGGACTTAATGGTTATCTGGAACAAGACCCCGCCACGTTAATCAACTTGTTTAAGCAACCCGATGCTTAAATTTACCGGCAACCTCAGCGTATTGTTTACCGAAGTCCCTGTGCTTGAACGTTTTAAACTGGCAAAACGGCATGGCTTTACAGCTGTGGAAATCCAATTTCCCTATAGTTTAAGCCCTGAAATTTTGCGTAAAGCTTTAGAAGAAAACGAATTGAAGTTAGTGTTATTTAACATCGATGCCGATGATTTATTGCAAGGCGGCGAAGGCCTTGCCTGTGTACCCGAAAAGCGTCAGCAATTTCAACACGCCGTAACCCAGGCGATTGCGTATGCTAAGGTTTTAAAACCCGAACTGATTAATGTCTTGCCTGGGCGTTGTTTGACCCCACAACGGCATCAAGAATATTTGAACACCTTCAAAAAAAACCTGATTTTTGCCGCGCAAGCCTTTGCGCCACTGGGCATTAAAACCGTCTTTGAAGCTATCAACACTCATGATATGCCGGGCTTTATAATTCACAGTGGCGAACAGATGTGCGCTGTTCTTGATGAACTCAAACAGCCCAATCTGTTCATGCAATACGATATTTATCACATGAGCAAAATGGGTGAAGAGGTTAGCCGGTTTATTGTTGATTACAGCGATAAAATTGGCCATATCCAGTTTGCCGATTGCCCTGGACGTGGCCAGCCTGGCACAGGCGATATTAACTTTGAACAGGTTTTTGCAACGATTGCCGCATCTGCCTACTCAGGTTGGGTCGGTGCTGAATATAAGCCTGTAGGTACTACGGTTGACAGTTTGCAATGGTTTAATTCTAAATAAACCCCCAGGCTTATTGCGTTAATGCGACATATTTTTCATACAAACTGGCCTGGTTTTCTACATGCTGTGGATCTTTGGTAATGCAATCGACAGGGCACACTTCTACACACTGCGGTAAATCATAATGGCCTACGCATTCGGTACATAAGGCGGGATTAATTACATAAATGTCTTCACCCTGAGAAATGGCACCATTGGGGCATTCGGGTTCACACACATCACAATTAATACATTCATCATAAATAATAAGGGACACACTTACTCCTGATTAAATTTTGCGTGTAACTGTTGTTGCACAATTTTTGGAACAAAACGCGAAACATCCCCTTTATAACGTGCAATCTCACGGATCATGCTGGAAGAAATAAAAGTATGCTGTTCGCTAGGCATTAAAAATACCGTTTCTAAATCCGGTGCCAAATGACGGTTTAAGCTTGCCATCTGCCATTCATATTCAAAATCCGCTACTGTGCGCATGCCCCGTAAAACAACCTGGGCACCTTGTTGTTTTGCGCACTCTGCCAATAAACCCTCAAAACCGATTACCTCAACATGGTCATACGCTTTAGTAACTTCCGTAGCTAAGCTCAGTCTTTCTTCAAAAGAAAACAGAGGATTTTTCCCCACATTGTTGGCAATTGCGACCACTACTCTGGGATAAAGTTTCGATGCTCTAATGATCAAATCAAGATGGCCATTGGTGATGGGATCAAAAGTGCCAGGGTAAAGCGCGGTAATATTCATACAATTGCGGTTTTTAAATGACATTAAAAAATGTGTAGGTATTATAACGCACCGCCTCTATAGAGTAGTTTTAAAAGCACCTGATTCATAAACTAACAGCTTAACTACACAATACTATAGGTACTTATACGTATTGCTGTGGCCACATATTTATATATACTAAAATCTGATAAAACTATATCTAAGTTGCTATTTTAATTTACAGCTTGATAAATAATGCTACTAATATGTAATGGTTTAATAATGGATAATCAACTTTTAAGCAAGTTCTGTAAGAATGTCAATAATATTTAACGTCTTAATTTAGCCCACTCTTTCCAGAGGACTATGGAAAGGAACTTTTTATAACTTAAAACTTAGGAGTGCTCTAATGATTAATTTGCTACAGGCATTACGCTTTACCAGCCATTCCCAGAAAGTTTTGGCGATAAAGCGTAGGTTGAAACTTTTGACTGCATTGCCAACGCGTTTTACTAAACTAGCACCTAGGCTTCTCGGTTTTGTGTGTTTATTAGCCATAAACACACACGCGTTAGCGCTCAACCGTATTCAAACCGAAAATGCGCTGCCTGGTACCTCAGAGTGGTACGAACTTTATGTGCTGGGATCCAATCCCGGCGACAATATACATGAAATAGAAGGCTATGCAGATAAAGATTCAGTTAATGTTGGTCAGTCTATTAATTTATACGTGAGTGCTATTCCAAGTCTCAACCCTCAATATACTATAAATGTATACCGATTAGGCTGGTATGGCGGTCTGGGAGCTAGGAAGGTTAATGCCTCACCTTTACGAAACAGCATCCAACAAGTCTTGCCTACACCTAACGCCACCACGGGTTTGATACAAGCTAATTGGACTAGTCCTTACACTCTCGCCATACCCAGCACATGGGCCAGCGGTATTTATATTGCCAGTCTTACCGGAGTCTGGACAGGCCATACCCAATACATTCCTTTTGTGGTTAGGGATGATAACCGCACCTCCGATTATCTGTTTCAGACCAGCACCACTACGTGGCAAGCTTATAACGCCTGGGGCGGCAAATCATTGTATGGCTTCAATTCCACTAATAATGCACCTGCACGTAAAGTTTCTTTTAATCGACCCTACGATTCGGGTGGTGGTTTAGGTGCATTAACGGCATGGGATATCAATATGCTCAATTTTATGGAGCTTCAAGGTTACGATGTCACTTATCAAACTGATGTTGATACCCATGCGAGGAATGGGCTTTTAAATCATAAGGCTGTATTGTCTGTAGGGCATGATGAATACTGGACCAAAGCCATGCGTGATAATTTTGAAAATGCCAGGGCTCGTGGAGTCAGCCTTGGGTTTTTCGGTGCTAACGATGCTTATTGGCAAATTAGAATGGAAAATGCCGTCGCTCCGCTTACCACACTACAAAATCGCACTATTGTCGGCTACAAAGATTTTGCAGCCGCAGAAGATCCTTTGGCTATTGATGCCAATGTCACTAATAACAATTTGGTTACTTCTCGATGGAGGAATCCTGACTATGCTAACCGGCCTGAAAATGCATTAATCGGTGTTATGTACGCATTTGGGCCGAAAGGCAATTTTGAACTTAATAGTGATATTCTGGCATCCAAAAATGACCCATGGCAAACCCTTGTCAATGCAAACTGGATTTATACAGCCAGCGGTACGCTTATAGGATCATTGGAGACAGGAGTCTTTCAAGGTTTTTTAGGTTATGAGGCTGACAGAGTGTTCGACAACGGTTTTACACCCTCAAGCCTTGAGACTATAGCAGCATCACCAGTCCCGCTCGGTGTGGTTGATCATGATAGCCCGCTATCCACCAATTATAATCCCGCCGCACCGAAATCGCATGCTACTGTTTATACTCAGCCCTGTACAATTACACCTTGCAAAAATAGTGTCTCAACCGTTTTTGCAGCCGGAAGCTTACAATGGGTCTGGGGATTAGATACTGCTTTTAGAGATGAAAGCGTGTCCCAAAACTGGTTTGTACAAAATGCTACCATTAATGCTTTAGCTAGAATGATAAGTGCCCCATTGCCCGCTACAATCGGTACCTTGGCATCCATACGAGCAAATATAACCTCGGCTCTGAATGCCCGGGACAATCTTTCCAATAGCGTAAAAAAGGATAACCCGTTATTGAGGCTTGTAAAAAACGAGCATAAAGCTGATAAACAAAAAGTGAATCGAAATGAAGCTAAACATCAGAATAAGAATGACGTCAAAAGAGAGAATGAAGTTAAAGGCAATGGTCACATTAAAAAAATAGATTAATTTTGTGCCCATCCATCTTCTAGTCGCCTATAAAAATCGTTAATTATTTAGCGTTGTATGGCCTAAAACCATACAACGTTTTTTAATAACTGATGTTACGCAGCCCCCAGCAAATAAGCGTATCATTTCCGTATGGAAAAAATAAACACGAGTTATACACGGACTACCTGATATGCAATAGCGG